>JACQEL010000641.1 GCA_016200595.1 Deltaproteobacteria bacterium | reverse complement strand
GGGTGCTGGCGCCAACTGCCAGCCCAATCAAGGACAAGACCAAAGACCGTCAAGGCCAGAGCAAAGTGGACACAGATGGGATGGAAAGTCAGGAGGATCCCGACTTCGAGCGGCGGTACCAGCACGTCGTCCTGGGCATAGGTGGCAGTGGCACAGACGAGAGGCAGTCCAGCAAGCAAGAAGTCCCAAGTCCCAAGTCCCAAGTCCCAAGTCAAAGAGCGGACTTTTTCATCCGGACATCGGACATCGGACATCGGACATCGGACTTCCAACTGCGCCATGCCGTTCTTATTTTATTCCCCTCTCTGTGTTACAAACACGGAGAATCCTCAGATGAAGGAAACGGGAGGAAACAGTGGTCCAAGACGCACCAGTTGAAGTGGCACACGTCGGTGAGGTCGAACCTGGCACGACGAAAAAATTTATCCTGCAGGTTGATGGGAGAGAAGTCGAGTGCTTTGTAGTGAATTACGGCGGTGGTTTGTTTGCTTATGTCAACCGCTGTCGCCACGTTCCCATGACGATGGACTGGATTGAGAACCAGTTCCTGACCGAGGATGGACGCTACATTTTGTGTGCCACCCATGGCGCTGCCTACGAGCCAGAGAGCGGAGAATGTATTTTCGGTCCCCCCTGCGGCAAAGTGTTGGACCGTGTGCCGCTGACCATCGCCGGAGACCGCGTCCTCGCCCACCGGCCTCTGGAAGACGAAACGTAACCTCCGCGCGGCTGAGACCGCTGGCGACGCTTATTCCCACTCGTCGCCGAAGTGCACCCGGATTAGACGCTGTTTGAGATAATCAAGGGTACCAAGGTCTTCAATGATGTCACCACCAGTGTCGTAGAAGAAAATCTCGCCCTTCTTATTCCGTCCGATAGCCACGAGCCACTCAAGTTCATTCCGATCTTCGAGCAGGTAGTTGAGGGTCTGAGACACCCCTTTGGCCGGTATGAGTGTAACTTTTGGCCGTTTGGGCTTCTCTTGTGTCGTCATAGACATGCTCGGTCTCCTGCAGCGCACTCCCTTACTTCTCGTCGCCAAAAGCGATGTAGCAGGCAGAATAGGGGGTAGGCGCTATCAAGTCAATACGGAAACCGCGATCGTTTCGACGTGATACGAGTGAGGAAACAAATCGAGCGGTTGGAGGACCTGTGTACGATAACCGTGCATTTGTAAGCGACGGAGGTCACGTGCAAGGGTTGCGGGATCACACGAGACATACACCACCTTCTGGGCGCCGAGGCGCGGCACTTCCTCAATCACCTCTGCCGCCCCACTGCGAGGGGGGTCGAGGACCACGACCTCAGCCCGTGTGTGGGCGCGTAGTAAGTGACGCAGCCCGGCGCGAGCCGACGCGCAGATAAAACGCATGTTGGTGAGACGCGCACGAGCGGCGTTGGCGTGCGCATCAGCAACCGCGCTGCGATTCTGTTCGATGGCAATGAGGGTGCGTGCCCGACTGGCGAGCGGGAGACTCAAATTCCCTGCGCCACAATACAGTTCAATCACTCGTTGTTCTTTCTGTATGTCGCTCAACCGGAGTAATGCCGCGATAAGCCGGCGATTGCCCGCCAGATTCACCTGGGTGAACACGCCAGGACTCACCGCTAGTGTTAATTCGTCTACCCCGAGAGTGAACGAGACCGTGGGATCTCCCCACATCTTACGCCAGCCGCGGCCGCAAAGCGCGAGCCCCGTGACACTCGGAGAGGCCTGCAGAAAATCAGCGCAGACGCTGGTATCCTCCTTGTAGAGCACGTCCTCACTTTCGCCTACTAGTATCAATCCGCCGGTCAATTCGTTGGTGAGGAGTTCCACGTGGCGTACCGGGGTGTGCAAAGCGCTGAGCCAGGCCCGGGCTACGGAGAGGCCCGCGGCAACACTTGCCGCGGCAATCGAGCACGAGTCGATTTCTACCAACTCATGAGAGCGCGCCTGAGAGAAGCCGAGTTGCGTATTATCTTGCACATGGAGACGGATGCGGTGACGGTAGCCCCACTCCTGAGGAGACGCGATGATCGGCAAGAGCGGCGGGTCGGCAATGCCAGCGATCCGCCGCAGGTGTTCGCGCACCGCAGATTCTTTAGCGCGCAGTTGTTCGGTATAGGCCACCTGTTGCCAGGGACATCCGCCGCAGCGGGGTACATACGGGCAAGGTGGATGCCGGCGCTGAGGGGAAGGGCGCTGGAGAGCAACCAGGTGCCCAGTCGCGTAGGTTTTTTTCTCTTCGTCGAGGACCACCTCGACCTCATCCCCGGGGACGGTGCTGGGAACAAAGACCACTTTGCCCTCGGCACGGCCCACGCCAGCCGGACCGTAAGACAAGCTGTCGATTGTAAGGTTGACAGTCGGTGCTGACATAAGGGGAAAAGAGAATCCGGGAGTAGGGGCGAAGCATTTGCCTTGTATAGACCACCGCCATGGGGAGTCTGACACGCAAATGCTTCGCCCCTACCCACTTTAGACTTTCGACCCCAAGACTCTAGACTCTAGACGGATCAGGAGCAATGGGTTTCCGTAAACGGCAGGTTTATGGTAGACATGCCGAGCATGCAGGACGGCACGGTCAAAATCCGCCGCGGCAAACGGACTGACTTCCTCGCGCTCACGGCGCTGTTGAGTTTACCGGCACCATGTGCAGCAAAGAGGGAGCAGATCCGCCATTGGCGTCGATTAGCGAGTGACCCTCGTTTTGACTTTTACATTGCCGAGCAAGCGGGAACCGTTCGCGGCATGGTCCTGATCTGCTATATCCGCGAACTCAGCCGTCCTGGCTGGCAGGCCGTGCTTGATGTCGTTGCGCCGCTGTCAGCTGAGGGGGGTATTGGTCAAGCCCTGCTTGACTTTGGCAAGGAGCGTGCACGCAAGCGTGGCTGCCAACGCCTCCTGGTCTATGAGAGTGATCGCGAGCAAGATGGGCGGCGTGCTGCCCTCGCTCAAGCGGGCTTTCACTCCGTTGGCGACGTGCTGTGCTGCGGACTACGGTAACACGGTAAGGGAGGCAAATGTGCTGAGGTTTCTTTTTGGTTTGCTCATCGGCGCGATCGTGGGAGCGGTAGGAACAACGTATTTTTTCTCCACCGGAGGAGGGGATCATGTCGTGAGCATGAGCCCCCGCGTGCTGCGCCTGGAGGAGGACCTCCGCCGCGTGACTCAGGAGAGAGAGCAGCTTGCCAAAAAACTGGAAGACACCACTGGCCTAGTTGACAAGATGACGACGAAATTCACCGACTTGGAGCGCCGCTTGCAAGCCTTAGAGAGTACCACCCGCAAATCTCCCACCGAGGGAACGCATGAGGAACAACACGGCGAGGCTCCTGGGTCGCCTTCGTGACGGTCTGCTGAAAAATCCCGGAGCACCAAGGGGCTTGACCCCTTCGCCTTCCAGGCGCTATTACAACAGGCAATCTTGATTACTGCGTCTCAGTGTTCTCGCTGTCGGGGTGTGGCTCAGCCTGGTAG
>JACQEL010000640.1 GCA_016200595.1 Deltaproteobacteria bacterium | reverse complement strand
TGGGCACCCAGGTCTCCATTCCCTGCGCTAGCTCGGGGCGTAGGACAACGTCTAGCTCGGCTGTGATCATCAGCGCAGGTTGGAGCACTTTGGCGTTCTTGAGATAGGCGGTTAACTCCCAGTTACGATCGAGATTGCGATACCAGTTCAGTCCTCCACGAAAACCGGTTTTCGCAAACGCGGCGGCAAACACCGCGAAATCTTCGGCTGTGAGAAAATCACCGTACGGCGCATCGGGTAAACGATCCAGGATGCCGCCGCCAGCCGGACCAAAGATGCCCATCGGCACGCCGCGCAACTGTTCGACCGCCTCACGATTCGGGGACTGGTAGAATCCCCGCAACGAGCGGCGCACGTCACGTTCCAGTTCCGCCTCGGCAACGCCTGGTTCTTGAAAATAGACGATGTAGTGAAAGTTTCCCTGGGCCATAGCCCGCATGGCAGCGAGCGGACGGAGCGGCAGGCGGGGGAAGAAAGGCGTGTTAAGTCCCACAACACCAGCTACCCGCTGCGAGGCCAGCAACGCCATCTGCCACACCACCAGTCCGCCCCAGTCATGGCCAACGATGACCGCCTTATCGATTTCTAGAGCATCGAGTAATCCAGTCAGATCGCCCACTAAATGATGGACCGTGTAGGCGTCACTCGCTTGCGGCGCGTCAGTATCGCCATACCCACGTTGGTCGGGCGCAATCGCGCGAAAACCCGCATCAGCTAAGGCCTTGAGTTGATGCCGCCAGGAGTACCACAGCTCGGGAAAACCATGGCAGAACAAGACGGGAAAGCCACTCCCGGCTTCGACGACGTGCATCTGGATGCCATTTGTACGAACGTGTTTGTGAACAAACTCCATGATCACTGTCCCTTTACTCTTATCTGCAGGCCTCCAAGGCCAACGCCACCAGTTCGGTGGAGAACTGGAAGAAGCCCGCATAGTCCTTCTGGCCGGTGTTAAGGAACGCAAAGGATAACTCACGATCGAGGTCGGCCAGACAAATCTGCCCCCCTTTGCCCGGATGGCCGAAGGTTCGCAGGGTGGCGCCACGTGCGAGATGCCCAAGCATCCACCCTAAGCCGTAGATAATGGGAATGCGCAGCGAGCGGTCGATATCACCTTTGTTATTGGTTGGCGTAATGGCGCGTTCAAGGGTCGCCGGTTGCAGGTAGCGCTTCCCTTGCCAAGTCGCACCGAGCGCGATCATGGCATAAACCTTCGCCATATCCCGTGCCGCAGCAATGCCTCCCCCGGCAGGTAAGACGAGGCGATGCACCTCGGGGCGATTGAAGATGTTTGCCCATTCGGGGAAAGGCAGAGTCTTATCATCGAGCTTTTCGTTGAAGTCTAGCGACCGCTGGAAGGCAAAATAGTCTTCATCCGGGGTGAACCCCATCAACGCCGCCATCTGGGTAAGCGTCTCACGGTCAGCGGGGGATTCGTATACACAGGCCACCCGTCGCTCTTCGGACTCCGGCAGACCGACAAACAAGCTGTTGAGTCCAAGTGGCACACCCACTTCGTCACGCAGGAACTGCCCGCAGTCACGCCCATCCAGCCGCAGCATGAGTTCGTTGATCATGAAGCCGTAATTGAGGGGGTGATACCCGTTGGCTTCGCCAGGCGTCCAGCGTGGGGTGAGTTCCTCCATCGCCTGCGCGCACTTCTTGCGGTCACCCCATAATTTATACGTCAGCCAGTCCGGCCCGGTGGTAATGCCAATGCGATGCCCCAAAAGCTGAGTAATGGTTGCGTGCTCCTTGCCATTACGAGCAAATTCCGGCCAGTAGCGGGAGAGCAGATCGTCGTAGGAGAATCGACCACGATCGTGCAGCATGTGCATCGCCAGCGCCGCCAGCCCTTTAGTCGACGAATACAGAACGAACATGCTCTCCGGCGTAACCGGCTTGTGATCGCTGGCTCGCGCGAACCCACCCCCGATATCCAGCACCCGTTTGCCGCGCCGGAACACGGCAAGCTGCGCCCCCCAGAATAATTTTCCGGCCTCGACCTCGGAGCGAAACAAGGACCGGAGTTTGTCGAGCGCCCCCTGGTCCATGTTCACTTCTTGTGGAGTGACCTCCGGCTCAAGTTGATAAAATGCCATGGCAACCTCCTCCTGTGAGAAAGACGTAAAATGTAGAGCGTAAAACGTACTGAAGGAGACAACCGCATCTCTCACGTTTGCAGTTTTCCCTCTCATACCTCATTCACGCTGGCGAATCTGCCCCCCTTGCGGCTCACTAAGAAGCCCCACGGCTGGCGCCATGGGCTACCTCCTCACGTCCCTCCGGGGCTTTATTTCGGATAAAGCCTATTGTCCGGCTGAGCCGGCCTCAGCCGTATCGTGCTTGACAGGCAACGGAGATTGCGGTTTGCTTTTGCCCTATGGCAGCAAACCTTCTGACACAATCCCAGCCTTTCTCTGGTGAATTCCAGTTTGCTGTAGAGGCAGTACGACGTGCCGCACAGCTGACCCAACAGGTTCAAGCCGAGATGACCGGCCCAGCCCTGACAAAAAGTGACCACTCGCCGGTGACGGTCGCCGATTTCGCCGCGCAGGCGCTGATCGGCAGCTTGCTGGCGGAAGCGTTTCCCGCGGATCCGTTGGTCGCCGAGGAAAACGCGGCTGATTTACGTGCGCCGGCAGGACATGCCACGCTCGTGCAGGTGACGAATTTTGTCAGCCGGTTTTTCCCGCGCATGACTCCCCCAGCTACGTGCGAGGCGATTGATCGCGGCGGGGCTGCGCCAGCGCGACGTTTTTGGACCCTGGACCCGGTGGATGGGACCAAGGGGTTTCTCCGCGGCGGGCAGTATGCCGTGGCTTTGGCTCTGCTTGTAGACGGCCACGTACAGTTGGGCGTATTAGGCTGCCCGGGCTTGAGTGAAGCCAGCCGTCCCGGCAATAGTGGTCCGGGTTCGCTGGTCGCGGCAGTGCGTGGTCAGGGAGCCTGGCACACGCCGCTGAACGTGAGTGGGGAGTTTACCCGTTTGCACGCCTCGCAAAGAACTGACCCAAGCGCGGCCCGCTTGCTGCGCTCTTTTGAAGCTGACCACACCAATACCAATCAGATGGATGAGGTCGTGCACGCCCTGCATATCCAAGCCCCGCCGGTGGCGATGGATAGCCAGGCGAAATACGCCGTTCTGGCGGCCGGAGCGGGAGACCTCCTGGTCCGCCTGCTCTCTCCCAAGCAACCTCAGTATCGTGAAAAAATCTGGGACCAAGCCGCCGGCTCACTCGTAGTGGAGGAAGCTGGCGGTCGGATCACTGATCTCGAAGGGCAACCGCTGGATTTCACCGCCGGTCGCACTCTCGCTCGCAACCGCGGGGTGTTGGCCTCGAATGGGTATCTCCACGCGGCAGCACTACAGGCAGTACAGCAGGTGACTCACGGGGATGTGCGATAAACAGCTCTGTTTAGACTAATGATGGCAAGCAAGGAAAGGGGGAATGGAGCAATGAGGCCACCGTAACAGTGAGAGCGTTGGCAAGAGGGCTTCAATTGTTATCTGCAAGAGCAATTGATTAACAGCAACGCCCGCCACGCGGAGAAAAAAATGAAAAAATCCAATGTTGCTACGTTCGTATCTGCTATTGTGCTGATAATCGCTTGCCTGACTGCCGCGCAGGCCAACGCGAGGGATAATATAGTCGTGCAGGTGAAGTTCCAAGGCAAAGGCGCGGCTGCCTATTGGTGGATCCCAACCGACGCCTGCCGATCCACCTTCGTCAATGTATTCGCAGACGACAATCTGCGCAGAGAGGCAACGAGCAAAGTCATGACGTCAGGAGCAGGAGCGTATATCAGCCGTTACAATTACTGCGCCCATCAGACTGAAATCGCTGCCTACGGCGACGTCGCGTTATCTCCCAACCAATTCACCGCTAAGGATAGCTTAACCCTCGCCTCTCTTATAGCTCTCATCCCCATGCACGATTACATCAGCGAAGCAGACTTTTTTCTCTCGGTTGACCTTAGCTGGAAGAGTGGGGATACCATTTACGGCGGTACCAGTACTTACTACTACAAGGCACCGGGAAGCATGTCTAAGAGTCGGTACACTGGGAAGTTTGCCAATGCTACTGCCACCGGTCTCGTGATGTTCGGGTCGGAGAACCTCGCGGCTAATCCGTCGGACGAGGGTGATATTCATCGCGTGACCTCCGGGTATACCCAGATAATCAAGGTCGTGCCATAATTATAGCAAATTTCACTTGGCTGCGACCTGAAATCGAGTGTAGGGGCGAATCTGGTATTCGCCCTGCCCCACACCCCCATTGGGCGATCACAAGGATCGCCCCTACAGAGGAGGATGCAGGCAACTGAAAACCGCTATAGTTGCCTCTCCGTTTCTTTCTTGACACTGAAGACTAACGGCTCGGAAAGGCCATGGGGAAATACTGCATCGTCGGCATCGGCGAGAGTGAGTTGGGACAGGTACCGCAGTCCACTAGTCTCGGTCTAACTGTACAAGCGACCCTGCGCGCCCTCAAAGACGCGGGGCTCGCACCGCACCAAGTAGACGGGTGCTTGAGCAAACCGCCGTATCAAGAGCCGACTTTCCTGTTGACCGACCAACTCGCCGCCTCGCTTGGCTTGCGGCTCCGGTACGGCCACGACCTCCCCGCCGGCGGCTGTACGCCGATTCTTGCCCTCGCCAATGCCGTGCGGGCGCTTGCCGCTGGACTCTGTCATACCATGCTCATTGCCTTCGGTGAAAACATGCTGACCCACAGCAAGGCTCCACGCCCAACGCACGGCAAGCTCCATTGGGGCTATGCAGACTGGGAAGAGCCGTTCGGTCTGGTTGGTCCGCCGGCAGGATATGCGCTGGCGGCGAAGCGGCATATGCACTGTTATGGCACTACAGCCGAGCAGCTTGGCGCCATCGCTATCACTCAGCGCCAGCATGCGCTCCTCAACGAAGGCGCGCAAATGCGTCGCCCGCTGACGCTGGATGACTATCTGCGGTCGCCGTGGATCGTTGAGCCGTTTCGCCTACCAGACTGCTCGCTGGTGTCGGACTACGGCGGCGCCTTTATTGTCACCACGACTGAGCGCGCCGCGGATCTGCGGCAGCCGCCGGTGGCGGTACTCGGCTATGGCGAGTCCCACCCACACCGCTATCTGATGCAAGAAGAGGATCTCACCCGCTGTGGGGCGCTCGAGTCTGGGCCGGCGGCTCTACAGATGGCTGGAGTGACTCTGCATGATATCGATTTTGCCGAGTTGTACGATTCGTTTACCTATACCGTCCTGGTGCAATTGGAAGACTACGGCTTTTGTGCGAAAGGTGAAGGCGGCGTATTCGTCGAAGGTGGGCGTATCTCCTTGGAAGGAGCACTGCCGGTGAATACCCATGGAGGGCTATTGTCCCAAGCACATGCCGACGGCATTCTGCATGTTACCGAAGCCGTCAAACAGCTCCGCAGGCATGCTGGTCCCCGGCAGGTCACCAATGCACGCATCGGCCTAGTCAGCGGCGGGGCCGGCGTGCTGGCTGTACATACATCGCTATTACTAGGTTCGGTGTAACAACCGAGATTTTGCTCCTGACAATTCCGCAATCCGAAATCCGCAATCGACAATGCCGAAGCCGCTCCCCCTCATCACTCCCGACAATGCTCCCTTTTGGCAAGGGTGCCGCAACGGCCAGCTTCTGCTTCAATGCTGCACGGACTGTGGGGCTTGGCGTTACCCGCCTGCGCCAGTGTGTCCCCGCTGCGCTTCAGCTCATGGCGCCTGGGCTCCAGTGTCTCGCCGAGGACGAATCCATAGCTTTGTCATCTACCACCGTGCCTTCCATCCCGCGTACGCGGAGGAAGTGCCTTATGCGATGGCCCTGGTCGAACTCGACGAGGGCGTACGTCTGCTGCTGCGCATCGTGGACTGCCCGCTCGAAGCCCTCGCCATCGAACTTTCCGGGGAGGTTCGCTTTACACAAGTTACTGCTGAGGTGAGTCTGCCGGTGTTTGTTCCTGCTGTTTAGGTTTTCGGCCCTAATAAATTTTGACGAGCAAGATCGGCAATTGAGGTTTGGTGGCACG
>JACQEL010000560.1 GCA_016200595.1 Deltaproteobacteria bacterium | reverse complement strand
TGCCGGCGGCAAACCAGATTTTCACGGTGTGCGGCTTGCCGCTCTTGCGGCCTCTGACGGTTAAGTGCACGAGGGATTCACGATTGAGGGCTTGTAAATCAGGCATAGCAATGTCTTTTACCTAGACACAAACCGTTGCTCTTGGCTCTGCAAATGATGCGGCTCAATGGTAATGGTGCGCTCGGGCGACGCGACCGTAGTGCCAATGCGCCAAGCGCGGGTTCCATGTTCAGCCGCAATCTGCATGACGCGCTCAGCCTCAGATTCACTGACGACGAGGCAGAAGCCAATGCCCATGTTGTACACCTGGAACATTTCCGCATCGCTCAGCTTGCCGGCTTCCTGTAAAACGGCAAAGATCGGCGGCACCGGCGGCAAGGTGTGGATCACATACCCGATCGGTGAAGCAGTACGGGTCAGATTAAAGAACCCATCTCCGGTCACATGCGCCAGCGCTTTGAGCCGAAGATTCGCCGCGAACATTGCCGTCACCTCAGGGACGTAGATGCGCGTCGGTTCGAGCAGCTCTTCCCCAAGCGTACGGCCGAGTTCCTGCAAATAGCTTTCTACCGTCAGCTTCGAGTCGTGTAAGAGGACACGCCGCGCGAGTGTTAGACCGTTGCTGTGGATGCCGCTGCTCGCCAGCCCAATCACGGTGTCTCCAGGCTGCACATCTGCCCCGACAATGACTCGATCAAGGGGAACCGTCCCGATGGCGGTGCCAGCCAAGTCAAAACCACTCCCAGGGCGTATGCCTCGCACCATTTCGTGGAGTTGCGCGATCTCACCACCACAAATACTGACGCGCGCCAGTTCAGCTCCGCGACACAGGCCGATACCGATTTCCTCCAATACCGCAGGCTGTAACTCTTCCACGGCAAGGTAATCCACGAACGAAACCGGCGTGGCACCCACGCACAACAGGTCATTGACGTTCATGGCAATACAGTCAATGCCAACGGTATCGTACTTGTTTAACAGTTCTGCCACCAGCAGTTTCGTGCCCACTCCATCCGTAGAAATGGCAATGCCAATGTCGAGGCCGTCTAAGCGGATGACGTTGGCGAAATAGCCCAATGGGAGGTAAGGGCGAGCCGTAGGATGCAGTGAGAAGGTCTTCTCTACCCAGGTGCGCAACCGCGCAAGCCCGCTATCGGCCTTGGTACTATCTACGCCAGCGGCAGCGTATCGAGGATCCCTGGGCTGTTCCATGGTGGTGCTTTGTTCTAACCAATCTGTCGCAAGAAGGCAATCTGGTGGGCTGTCGCCATGATTGTGAAGGGTCTGGGCCTAGCCAACCGCCCCCTCACCCTGGCCCTCTGTGGAGCCTTGATTAATCAAGGCTCCACGGGGAGAGGGAAAAGTCGCGCCGCGCTCTTAGTTCTCTCTCCCCTGGTGGGAGAGAGTCCTGTAGGGCGGGCTGTGCCCGCCATCAAGCGCCCGCGCACAGACCTTGTACTGTCGTAGAGCGAACGTAGCGAGTAGGCCATCTGCCACACACCGCTAAGTTTTTACACTCTTGACGCCCTTCCTATGCGGGTCCATGATAACCGCGTGCCATCCTTAAAACGTACAGTATCGGTCGGCAGCTAGTAGTTTTTAGAATTACTCGTTACGTTTTACGTCCTTATTCTTGTATGTATGAAGAATTCTACGGTTTCCGCGACAACCCATTCCGCCTGACCCCGGATCCTGAGTACCTGTTTCTCAGTGCCAATCATCAGGAAGCCCTTGGCCATCTGCTTTTCGGGATCAGTGAGAGGAGCGGAGTAGTGGTCATCACCGGCGAGATCGGGGCTGGCAAGACGACACTACTGCGCACCTTTATCCGCGACCTCGATGCGCAAACCACCGTGGCCTATATTTTCAACCCGGCGCTCTCAGCACTCGAGTTGTTGCAGACGATCAACGCCGATCTGGGCTTGCCGGCTACTTCGCCGAGCAAAAAAGAGCTGATCGACGAGCTCAACCATTTTCTCCTGGAGGAGCAGGCCGCTGGTCGGCGAGTGGCAGTCATTGTCGATGAAGCTCAAGACCTGGAACCGAGCGTGCTGGAACAGTTACGGCTGTTGTCGAATCTGGAAACTGAGCGCGTCAAACTCCTGCAGATCATTTTGGTAGGACAACCGCAGTTAAAGGCGACCCTCGCCCGACCGGACCTAGCGCAGCTCGATCAGCGGGTGACCCTCCGCTGGCATCTCGGACCTCTGAGCGCCGAGGAAACCGGAGCGTACATCCGCCATCGTCTGCGCATAGCGGCGGCGATGCGTGAGGCGGTGCACTTCTCTCCCGCGGCTCGCCGCCTTATCTATCGCTTCTCTCACGGCATCCCCCGGCTCATTAATGTCCTTTGTCATCGCGCCCTCCTCATCGGCTTTACCCGCGAAGAACGCGAGATCGGCCGCAAGATTACCCGACAGGCCATTACGGAACTCCGCCGCGATCAACGGCCGCCAAAACGCAGTCTCTCCTGGCGCTTCGTGACCGCTACCACTCTGGGCGTCGCCAGTCTGCTGCTGGTGACTGGCGTGCTTCTGGGTGTTCTCCCCTTCCGGGATTGGCGGTCAGGACTCTCATCTGCTCAGAAACAAGCGGAAACGGCCTCCACCACGGTTCCACCACGCGCTCAGTCGCAAGCTCCTCTCCCACAACCAGATCCGGCTAAACCGTCTGAGGCGCAGGCCCCCCTTGCCGCTACGGCCCCTCCTAGTGTTTCTCCTACAGCCACGGTGCCAACCTCTCATGAAGAGACAACTATTGCCGAGATGTTCCAGCAGCACTTACAGAGTCTTACTCTGGTCGATAGCGCCGTGCATTCAATCAATGGCCTGCTGCACGCCTGGGGAGTCAATGAACTCCAAGCGGGAGAATGGAAGAATGGGGTTCTAGATTTCAGTGCCATTGCGCGGACACGTCAGCTTGAGTACCAACCGCTCAGTAACACCTTGCCGCTGCTCTCGCAGCTTGACCTGCCGGTTATCCTCGAGCTGACAGCCCCAACACGTCAGGAGACACGTTTCGTGCTCCTTTTGGGGCTGGCGGGGGATCAGGGTCGTGTACTCTTGGACCAAGAACGTGTTGTGCCACTGAGCGTACTCACCGAGTATTGGTCCGGCAAAACGCACGTTTTCTGGAAAGATTTCGAAAATGTCGGGTTTCTGCTGGCGATGGGCAGTGTTGGGCAGAACGTGAAACGGTTGCACACGTTGCTGTCCAAAGTAGGGGCACCGAGTGACGGCAAATTTTTGCCTGCCCGCCCGGATACTTTTAGCCGCCAGACTGAGGCGGCGGTTGTCCGGTTTCAAAAGGCCAAGCATATTCCCTCTGACGGCGTAGTCGGGCCGTTGACGTTAGTCTTGCTGTACAACTCTCTGACCGATTATCCCCATCCCAGCCTGGGCACAGGGGAACATTCAGCAGCCAGCGAAAATCCTGAGCGAACCGGGAAAGTCGCACGGGGCAAAACCGCGAGGAAGACACTTTTGGCAAAGGAGAAGACATGAGTACGATTCTTGATGCGCTGCGCAAAGTTGAAGAGAATCAACGTACCCGCAGCGCCGATGCGCGGGCCCAGTTGCTCTCTTTCCCGTCCCGACCTAGCGCAGATGCTTTTCGCCAGCAACGCACTCCCTGGATTATCGGCGCCGGGCTGGCACTGGCCGGTTTTGCTGTTGGAGCCGGCCTCATGTTTTGGGGGCCGCGCCCCCAGGCCCCAGACGA
>JACQEL010000559.1 GCA_016200595.1 Deltaproteobacteria bacterium | reverse complement strand
ATGGCACTGTCTTAAAGGGGCGGCGCTTGCTCACTGAGCGTGGTGATCTGGGGATGGATGAAGTACTCTACAAAGATAACCACGGCGCCAGAGTGCTCACGGTCATCCCGACGACTCTCAGAGTCGGAGAGACCCAGAAGATCAAGCTCTTTGGTATGAATTTCCCCGCGGGCCTGACTGCAGAATCGCTCAGCTTGGGAAATGGCGTGACGGTGCAGTCCCTCAGTCAGGTTGGAGATGACACTATCACTGCTGAAGTCGTGGTGGAGCAGGGAGCAAAAATAGGTCCTCGGCACGCGAAGATTCCTGACGTGGAGGGAGAACCGCGGCTCTACGTGTACAAAACCATCGACTACATTCGCCTCTCACCCGAGCAAGGCTTCGCTCGCCCGGGCGGAGTGCGCGCCGAGAAAATCTCTCAACAGTTCGAGGTCTTTGCCTACTTGAACGGCAAGGACGGGGTAAAAGGCACGAAGGACGATGTCAAATTAGGCCGAGTCGGTCCAGCGCAATGGGACGTCGAGGAATATGTCAGGCGGCTCAACGACGACGATGTGCGCTTTGTCGGCACGGTGGATCAGAAGGGTCTCTTCACGCCCGCGAATGACGGCCCAAACCCGGAACGCCACATGTCAGAGCACAACGTGGGCGACGTGTGGGTAGAAGCATGGTATAAACCCGATGGGGCAAAGAGACCAATGGGCGCTCGCGCCTTTCTGCTGGTCATGCCGGAGAAATTTAGCTTTCCGCCGATTGAGTGAAGCTGTGCGGGCGCCTATGGTGTGTCCTAATGAATTTTGATGAACAAGATCGGCAATTGAGATTCCTGGTGGCACGGGCTTCTAGCCCGTGCTGTGGACAGGCTGGAAGCCTGTCCTACTATTTCCTGGTTGGCCGCAGCATTACCGAATTCGTTCGTCAAATCTCATAAGGGAGAGACTGAGGGAGACCTTATGGAATTGCAATTCCGCGCGGAGAATGCGCATGCTATCGCTTACGGCGAGAAAACTATTCTCGTCGCTGCCAAAAGCATGTCTCTGTTTGTGCTGGACCCAGTCTCTGAGGCAATCCTCCTCTACGTCCAAACCCATCCGCGCTTGACTCTCGACCAGCTAACGCAGGAACTCGCTGGCCGCTTTTCTCCTGCAGACGTGGCGGAAACCGTGCAGGAGTTTCTTAACCTCCACGTTTTCATCACTGCGCAACCCATCCCTCACCCCATTTCTCCTCTCATCAATATTGAGCATTTTCCCCTGGGTTCTCTCGTGCTCAACGTCGCCAATAAGTGCAATCTGCACTGCACCTACTGTTATGAGCCTGAGGCGGCCAAGTACGGCCCCTCACCGGTACAAATGGACTGGGATATGGCGAAGGCCAGCGTAGACTTTCTTTTCCAAAGAGCGGGGAAGAACCGGGAGGTCAATCTGATCTTCTTTGGTGGTGAAGCGCTGCTCAATTTCCAGCTCATGCGCAAAGTGGTCGCGTATGCCGAAGAGCAGGGCCAAGAGTGCGGGAAGAAAGTCGATTTCTCCTTAACCACTAATGGCACGCTGTTGACTGATGAAATCGTTGACTTCTTCCAGGAGCACCACTTTGGCGTGACGCTCAGCATCGATGGCCCCAAGGATTTGCATGACAAACGGCGCTCCTTTCTTACCAAACACGGCGAGCGTAAGGGCTCGTATGATCTTCTCTTGCCACGGGTGCAGCGATTGTTGCAACGGTATACGGCGCGCCCGATTGTGGCCCGAGTGACCGTGACAAAAGGGACGGTGGAGATCGCGCGCATTTATGAACACCTGTCTGGACTCGGGTTCTTTGAGGTCGGGTTCTCGCCAGTCACCGCTAAGAACGGCGAAGAGTACGGACTGGAACCGGCTGATCTGCGTCAGGTACTGGCCGGATTCAAAGAACTTGGTCAGCTTTATGTCGAACGCGCGTTGCACAGTCAGTACACTGGCTTTTCCAACTTGAGTACGCTTTTGACTGATATTCATGCCGGCACGAACAAACTCTTCCCCTGTGGAGCCGGGCTCGGCTTACTCGACGTGGACGGCAATGGTGACATCTATCTCTGCCATCGATTCCCTGGGACGGAGGAGCATAAGTACGGCAACGTCAAGGAAGGGCTGCAATACGACCGCCTCAACGAGTTCCTCAATAGTGCACACGTAGAGAACAAACCCGTCTGTCAAACCTGCTGGATCCGCGGAATCTGTGGGGGCGGCTGCTACCATGAGGCGTACACTCAGTTTGGTGATGGAGCGCTGCCGAACTTGCACTACTGCGACTTTCTGCGAGAGTGGACAGAGTATGGCATCGGCGTCTATATGGAACTGCAAGAGAAGAACCCTGGCTTTGTCGAAACCTATGTGCTACGTGGCCGGGGAGATGCGCCAAAGGAATTGACCTGAGAACGGGTGAAAAGGGAAAAAGGGGAAAAGGCGAAAGGGAGAACAGTATGAAACATCTCAAAGCCGCGAACCGGAAGGCCGAGATAGTCGAGACCGCGCAGGCCGCTCAGGAGGATGTTGTCGGCATGGCCATGCCGGACGGCTGTACGACTATTTTCAATCCCGGTTGGGAAGCCAACATGTGGGGAGGGACGAACGGTATGTGCGCCCCGATGGAGGCTGATTTGCTGAGTTGCGCGAACGTGTGCTGGTGGCCAGCGCAAGTGCCCGATAGCCTGCAGAGTTCGCCGGAGTGGGCCAAGGCTTGTTCGGGAGCGAACCAGCAGGACTGGAAGAACTTCGAAGTGGTATTCCCGAAGGTGCAGTAGGCTGGACTCCTAATAACTCAAACTTTACAGCTTGACGACTTACGCAGGAATGAACCAAGCGCCCGTGTGGTCAGCGAAAACACGGCAGGGTACTGGGCATCCTGTCAACTTTGAGTAATAAGATCCCGCTCGTGCTGGGCCTGCGCTCAGGCTAAACTTCGTCGCAGGAGCGCAGGGGACTCAGCACGAGTGGTTGCCGAGCGGAGTAGGGCATATATTTCTTGCCCTCTCACCAAACCTTGTCATCCTGGACTTCTCGTCAGGGTGGCCGTGGGAGAGTTATCGTGACCTGCAAAGATATCCGACACCTGCGGTTTGCT
>JACQEL010000575.1 GCA_016200595.1 Deltaproteobacteria bacterium | reverse complement strand
AGTAGTTGGAGTAGGGTCAGGTCTTGCAATAGCACATTGGCCCAACAAGGCACTGGAGGTGCGATCTGAGGGTGGATGGGTGTCAGACTTGCCTAACTTGCGTAACAGTGGAGATTGTGACCCCTGACGAAGCTGTGCAGCGGACGCTCACTGCGTTCGCGCCCCTCAGCATGGCGGCGTTAGGCAAGCTCCAGTCACATCAGAAAGAGGAAAGAAGTTATGGAGCAACAATCAATGGATGTGTCAAAGCTCCTTGAACGGATCACTATCAATCCAGACATCTGCCATGGTAAACCCTGTATCCGCAGGTTACGGTATCCAGTGGACATGATCTTGGAGTTGCTGAGTGCGGGAATGAGCAACGAAGAAATTCTGGCGGACTCTGAGGATTTAGAACTGGAAGACATTCTGGCGGTGTTGGCCTTTGCCACACGCTTGAGCCAAGTCAAACGCGTGCACGCTGTGGTGCGATGAAGTTCTTGGTTGATGCGCAACTCCCGCGTCGGTTGGCGCAGTGGCTGCAAGCGGAGGGATATGAGGCTGTTCATACACGCGATTTACCTGAAGGGAATCGCACGAGGGATGCCGCGATCAACGAGCTGTCCTTACGCGAGCAGCGGGTGGTCATCACCAAGGATGAGGATTTTGTGAACCTGTTCTTGTTGCGCCACGAGCCGTACAAACTGCGCTTGGTCGCCACTGGTAACATCAGCAACCGAGAATTGGAACGGTTGTTTCAAGACAACCTCGAAGAGATTGTCAAAGCCTTCGAGAGCTGCGATTTTGTCGAGCTTGATCGAACCGTTTTGATTTATCACCGGTGAGGTTGCCTAACCACCGCCTCCAGTCTGACCGCGGCCCGCGAGCGGTGCCGAGGGAATGTGAAAGGATGCAGTTGGGCCGCGGCGGCTGAGGCCTGACGTTAGCCGACTACTCGCATTTACAGCAAGGAAATGTTCTGATTCACCCTCGATGGACTTTGAAATTATCAGGGAGATCCGAAACGTCAAACCAATAGCAAGAGGGACTGGGGTTCACGATCGTGTACGTTTACAAAAACACTATGGCCAAGGTCGCTGGAGAAAAATGAAAGGCTTTGCCACCGTACGTTTAGCCGATGGTACAGGGCACACGGCTGAATTACACTGGTATGAAGCACATGGCATCGGACGGAAAGAATTCAAGATTAAGTTCCCTTTGCTGGATTAGCTATGAAAAGGAAGTCAACAAAAGCCTCTCACTTCGCGGTCTGCATCAATAATGAAGGGTACAAAGCGTCGCTGGAGGTAGGGAAACTGTACCGAGTGATTCCGGATGCAGAGGCAGCCTCGCACGGGTACATTCGCGTTGTGGATGAGAGTGGGGAAGATTATGGATACGCGGCAGGCCGATTTTTTCCGCTCGAAGTCCCCCAAGCGTTGGCCGACGCATTACAAATCGCTAGGTAGAGCCTGCGGTGAGGTCGGCTAACCTTGCGCTGCAGCGCATCGCCGCCCGCTTGCGATTGCTGCTAAACCCGAAAGGATACGGTTGGGCGGCTCGCGGTGAGCGCGACCCTCGCCCGGAGACGGTGACTTCCCCTACCAAGTCACGCCTTTCTCTCTTCGCTTCACGCAGATGCCGGCGTAGCAATGGTCTGGTGGGCGCAGGGAACAAAAACAGGATCTCCTGCCATTCTCAGCCGCAACGGATTTTCAGCGCTTGACTGCGTTCAAGGCTGACCTTACCCCGAAGACCAACACAATCTCTGGAAGCGACCACCGCCTTAGGCCGCCGCCCACTTCAAGCCGCGAGGGAGGGGAGTGGTAAGACTTTGCCACCCCCGGTGTCAAAGTCGCAGTGGTTCGTCATTTTGTTGACAGGGCCGAGGGGCACACCCTGCGGACTCACGCGCGTGGTTTTGTCTAATAAGGAATGGTTTCTGATTCTAGCAGGAACCGTGAACCACTGAGATTCCTGACAAATCAAGGAGTTAGCATTTCAAGGGCGTCACTCCTACGACGCACAATTGTCCTCACTCAACCAGGGCTTTCTCGCGGCACGACGATTGCCGAACATCCCACGTAACAGACTGACACAAACGAAGAAGAAAGGAGATCAGGACTATGAAAACTAAGACTCATGTGAAAGCCGGACGGGGTGGGAGCGTACAGCCTCCTGTCGTACAGCCCATCTTTGTTAGCCCAGTGAACTAAAGCCCACAACCACGAAGGGAGAGACAGCCCATGCCCACAACCCGAGCCCCCTGTAACCCCGTAGAGCACGGAAGAAAGAGAGAAAGCCGACCCAGGAGAGCCAGAACGGAAGGGTGACAAGGCGTGAGGAGAAGACCTGGGGGAGCGGCAGTGGACGGAGTGACCCGGCCCGTAATGGCGTCAAGCAACTGGAAGGAGGACACCCCATGACGAAGAGCTTAGGAGTAGCACTACTGGCGGCACTGGCGCTGACCGTTGTCCCGACGGTTTTCGCTGATGATACCCTCGGCGTCAAAGAGGGCGATTATAAAGAAAAGCTTCAGAACGACGAGGCCAAAGCAAAGCAGGCCAAACCTCAAGCACAAGAAGCAATGAAGCCAAAAGAGGAAAAAATGAAGGACAAGAGAGGGGTTGAGGCGCTCGAGAAAAAGGTTGAGCCGCATTATTAGGCGCGGTCCAAGAAGATACGCTGGAAACCCGAACAGGAGAGCTCTAAAGGAAGGCTGACAAGGCGTGAAGGGAAGACGGTACACTCGGGGGGCGAATCGCGAAACGGTCGCCTGCGGAGGGCGACACGTTCCCAGCGGATCCCCAGGTTCGTTGCCCCGCACATGGCCTCAGTCGTAGTGGTCGGAGCTCAAAACTACCGGAGGTACAATTGCCACGGTCCCTTACCTTCCGGTCCAACCAGAGATAAGGAGAATATGATGAAGAGTTGTTTCCTAGTCACCGTTGTAACTATCTTGCTGAGTGCGCTCGGCACGGCCCATGCCGCTTCGCAGTCGTTCAGCGGCACTCTCGCCGTCACGGAGTACGATGGCAAGCTCAATACCCAACCCGCCGAACTGGGGCTCAACTCCTACACCATCGTCGGCAACGCCACCATCAACTCGAACCGTCGGTTTCTGATCTCCGGGGACATCGAGTTCTCGCCGCTCTTGGAGACGGCGGTGCATTGCCCGCCGGAGCGGCCGTTCGAGTATCCGATCCTGCCGGGGGGCATGTTCACGTTCACCGACGCCAACACGCAGGACGTGGTCTTCCTGACGACCGACGCGGGCGGCTACGAATGTGATCCGGCCGACGTGACCCCGCCCAACTTCGCCACCTCGCACGAGTCGGGTACCACCACCGGCGGGCTGGGGATCTACGAGCACGCTACCGGCACTTTCAGTGTGGATACCAAAGACTACTACCTGCGTCTCGATCCGGAGGGCCATTTGTTCGCTGCCGACAAAGGGACAATAACGGGCACGGTCGACCTGCACTAACGGCCGCGACCATGCAGAACGGAGGGCCGGCTCCGCACCGCCCTCCGATCCGACGAGGCGGAGGTGATGCGCGCCGCGGTACCGCCGTCCTGCGCTGATACCCGCTCCTCCCAGTTCCCGCGGCGATCGGCTGCCAAGGGGGACGGCCGCCTTTTCGCTTTGCGCTTGTCGCGTTTCATGCTACCCTCCTGAGGGCAAAGCCAATAGTCGCAGCGGGCGCAGGAGGGCGGAAAGTGCAACCGTCTCCCAAACGGGGTCACCCTTGAGCGTGCCCCCAGTATTGTTGCCGCAGCCTCCCAGGACCACCCTAACTCACGGGCACGAGGCCCCACTGGCAGACCGGTCACCTCACCCCACTGCCCAAGCCGGATTGTACGGAGGGGATCCAGGAAACGTATTGTTTAGTCGCTCTACTGGCGTTTCTCCGCCTCTACAGGGTAGCCTTTCCCTCAAGAGAAGAGGTGCCCATGAATGCGATCACCTACCTGACGGCGCTCTTGCCGAAGAAGGAAACCTCGATAGGAAAGGCCCTGATGTGGGTTGGCGGGCTGGCGTTGAGCCCCTTTACGGTGTTCGT
>JACQEL010000574.1 GCA_016200595.1 Deltaproteobacteria bacterium | reverse complement strand
GGTCATTAAAGTTGAACCGCCGGGCATGGGTGATTTGACCCGCGCCCTGGGTGGACCGCGGGGAATGTCACCTACCTTTTCTGTGGTGAATCGCAATAAACGCTCGATCGTCATCAACCTGAAAGACCAACGCGGCCTCACACTGCTCGAACAACTGGTTGCTAGCGCGGATCTCTTCGTGCAGAATTTTCGCCCTGGTGTGGTAGAACAGATGGGCATCGGCGAAGCGGCGCTCCGACGTATCAAGCCTGATCTGGTGTACGTTTCCATCAGTGGATTTGGTGAGTCGGGTCCGTACGTTCATAAGCGGGTCTACGATCCGGTCATTCAAGCGCTATCGGGCCTCGCCTCTATCCAGGGTGATCCCGCCAGTGGCAGACCGCGGATGATGCGGTTGATCATCCCCGACAAAGTCACTGCTCTTACCGCAGCGCAAGCAATGACTGCCGCCCTGTTGGCGCGCGAGCGCACCGGTAAGGGTCAGCACGTTCGGCTGGCCATGCTCGATGCGGTCATTTCTTTCCTCTGGCCCGAAGCTATGGCCGCGCACACGTTCATCGGTGCGAAGAACGTCGTGACCCGCGGACAGGCGCGGGATTTAGTTTTCGCCACTGCCGACGGTTACATCACAGTCGGAGTGGTGTCGGATGCCGAATGGCTCGGACTCACCCGGGCGCTGGAACGTCCCGAGTGGCTCGACGATGCACGTTTCAAGACGCCAGCGGGTCGGGTGAAATATGTGGATGCGCGTCTGGAACTGACAGCAGAGGTTCTCCAGACACGCACCTCGGCCGAATGGTTAACCCGTCTGGATGCGGAACAGGTACCCTGCGCTCCCATTCTTAGTCGTGAAGATCTGCTCACCGACCCGCAGATAGCGGCCAATGCGCTTATCGTTGAATCCGAACATCCCCAGGCTGGTCGTATGCGCCAGGCGCGACCGGCTGCGCGTTTCGACGGTACGCCAGCGGAGATGCGCAGCCCCGCTCCCTTACTTGGCGAGCATACGGACGCAGTGCTCACGGAATTGGGCGTCTCCCCTGAGCAGTTAGCCTCACTGCGCACTGCAGGAACAATCGCGTAGTGAAGGAGTTTATCGCTGAAGCCTGCTGGCGGATCGCAACCTGAATGGCGCGCAGGCTTCAAGTAATTCCATAGTAACTATAAAAATACTCAATATCGCATTCAGAGTTTTTTCGTTTGTAGTGGAATGCATCTACGGCTTCTTCCGTGTTTCGCGCTACGCGAACCTTGTCTAAAAACGTCTGAGCCATATCTTGCTTAAAAGCCCTATCCTTATCGATAAACTGCCCCCAAACTCCCATACCATTTAAACCGTTCCTACTGATTCGAGCTGAGGCTGCATACTGAGATGGCCACAATCGGCAGTAACTATGCACATTCAGCAGCCAACCAGAACCTCGCACTTTCACGGCCTCGGGATGAAGGCGCTTTATTTCTGTAAACATCCTGTTAAGTTCCTCTATCCTGGTCGGCACCCTTTCTTCACTTAATGGACTTTTTCCGCTTTTATCAGCGTTAGCAAAGTGGAGGTGAATAGTCTTTTCTTTTTCCTCATACTCGTAGCTAAAACAGCCCGTTCCGGTTTCTTGATTTCCCTTTCCTATCTCCCTGTTGTTGTAACATAGCACTGCCGTATCTGCTGGAGTTGCAGAATGCTCTAAGGCTCTGACAAAGTCCTGCCATTGAGGGTTATTTTCATCCCAATCAACTCCAAGTCCTAAACGGCGATAAAAGGGGGTGTAATCAAGGAGGCAGCGACTCAGGCTTTGTCCTGTAATCCGCACCATTTGTTCTGTGAATTTTATGAACAAATCAAACAAGTCTCTATCCGAGACCTTTCCTTTTTGTTGTCGTACTTCGGCCGATTCAATGAGGGTAGGGGAAACCTTAGGAGTCATATATTTTTGGTTCGAGCGCGGGTAACGCCCGCACAATTGCTTCTGGGGAGAGCCGGCTGAAGGGGGACGAAGTCTCCACCCGAGGATCTAGCCGAGCGACAGCTCCGGCAGCTCGTGGCAAGGGAAGCCGGCGTAAGTCGAAAAGACGCCGCCTTCCCTTTTCAGCTCCGCAGCGGCGCTCACGATACTGTCCCTCCACCATGCCTGATGCGCGGCCGCGCCCGCTGCGTCCCGGCGACTCCAGCCGAGATCGTGCGCCACGACGTTCCAGTCGTGGACCAGCAGCGTCTGCGAGAACGGAAAGCAGGAGATTCCCCCCACGCGAGCCGGCGACTGCGTGATCGGAGGGAGATACTTCGTCTTGAAGGGTCCGACGGTCACGCGGCTGTCCAGGCGGACGGAGGCGTCGATCGTGATCCCGACCTTTTGCAGGGTCGCATAGAGTGTGTAGTCGGGAACGAAGAACCAGCCGAAGCGGAAGCTAGTGATGTGAAAATCAGGATGTCTCGCCTGCAGGGCTCCAGCGCAGACTTCGAGGTCGGCTTCGAGGATCGCCAGCTTGGTCGCGTGATCCAGATCATCGCGGTGAACGTAATTATAGGCGTGATAGTGCCAGCCGATCTCGTCGCCGCCATCGCGCAGCTCCTTGAACTGGGGCGCGGCCAGCGCGAACCCGTCGAAACCCTGGTCTCCGCATCGACCGTGACAAAGAAGTGCTTCAGTGCGGTCATCAAGATACTCTCCTCTAGAGAGGAAAAGCATAGGCTGCGATAAGACAAAAAGCAATTCAGGCAGAGACTTCTGCCGCGATCCACGAGCCCTAGCAATCATTGAAAATTCGGGGTTTGAATTATGCTCACGCTTCGTGTTACCTAAATGGTGAGCCGGGCATTGGCAAATCCCGCCTGGTGCAGGAGGTCAAGGAGTGTTTGATCGAGCAGGAAGCAATGTATGACGAACTCCCCCCTCCCGAAACCCCTACCAGATCGTGAGGAACACTTGGACGAGAGGATACCGCCCTACGCCTGGATCATTGGCGGGGTCAGTGCGCTGGTGGGGCTCACCGCCCTGGGATTGAGTCGCTTCGCGTATGCTTTGCTCTTACCGTTGATGCGTGACAGTTTCAGCCTCCACTCCACCGGAGCAGGGCTCTTAAGCAGTGCTAACCTCTGCGGGTTCCTGGTGGGGGCACTCGTGGGCGGCGCCTTTGCCGCTCGGGTAGGCACACGGTCGGTGATTAGTGGCGGCCTCGCTCTTGGAACCCTTGGGGCTGCACTAACGGCATTCGGCCAGGGTGCGACGAGCGTGGCGGGTTGGCAGTTTTTGGTCGGCTGTGGGGCCGGGGCTGCGATGATTCCAGCCCAAAACTTGCCGATGCTGTGGTTTCCGGCAGCAAAGCGGGGCTTCGCCAGTGGGCTGGCGACGGCTGGTGTGGGGATAGGAGTAGTCCTGGTCGGGATAGGGTTTCCCTGGTTGCTCGGACAGGAAGTGAACGGGCTCACCGGCTGGCGCCTCGCCTGGCTGGGGATTGGGGGCATGCTCCTCATCGCTGCCCTCCTCGCAGGGCTGTTGTTACAAGAGGCGCCGCAGGCGAAGGCTCACAGCGGAGACGCCGGAGAGATGATGAAAACGTGGCGGATCTGGCATCTTTGCCTCGTGTATCTCCTCTTTGGTTTCTCGTATCTTTCATACGTGGCGTTCTTCGGCGCGGTGCTCAGTGGCCAACGGCACTGGCTGCCCGGGGCGAGCGGCCGCGCCTGGGCTCTAGGGGGCATCTTGAGCATCCCGAGTGGACTCCTGTGGGGAGCACTCTCGGACCGCATCGGTCGTCGGCAGGCTATCGGTCTGGTCTTTAGCGTACAGGCGCTGAGCTATTTCGTCCTCGCAGCATGGATGTGGGATGGGGCTGTCTATCTTTCGGTCGTGCTCTGGGGAGTCACCGCATGGGCGACGCCAGCCCTGGTGGCGGCCTTGGCAACCGATTATGTCTGGGCGCGATTGGTCCATCCGGTGATGGGCTTCGTGAATGTCGTGGGGGCAATCGGCCAGATCAGTGGTCCAATCGTGGCCGGTTATGTGATAGACCGTAGTGGCAGTTTTGCCGCGGCTCCCTTCATTGCGGCGAGTGGGGCACTGCTGGGCGCGATTGGCGCATTTACTTTATCTGAGAAGGCACGAAACCGTAGAAAGGAGGCCTCTTCGCCGAGAGGGAAGAGGTAAGGAGGACACTATGATTAACAGTAAGGGCATTTTCCATACACACCTGGTGGTCAAAGACCTGGAACGCTCTTTACGGTTCTACTCGGGTCTCTTCGGCATGCAGGACACCGGCTTCAAAGACGGGGATCTCATGTTTCTCCAGACACCAGGCGGACAGGACCTGCTGGCGCTCAATCCCCATGGCGTGGGAGGACACCCTGGAGGCTGTGCCGAAGAGGTCATCCGTGAGCGGGGGTTGGCTGGGGTCCAAGGAGGCATGAGCCATTTCGGCGTTATGCTGGTCAGCCGCGAGGACTTTGAAGCCACCATCAGCACCGCTCCCGAGTTTGGCGGGCGACTGGTGTCGCGGTGTGAACATGGGGGAGCCTTCTTGCACGCCTACATAGCCGATCCCGATGGGTACGTGGTTGAGATTCACTATGAAGGGAGCGCTGGCGGCCGCTGAGAGGCTCACAAGGTGACAGACTGAAAGCGTTTACCTGATACTGTTCACTCGGTAGCAACTGACAGCCGCGAGTCCAAGTCGGCGGTTTCCTGACGCGCAGATGAGCGGACTAAACTATAGTTTTCCTAAATGAGATGTGGAGGGTGAGCGCCGTTCATGCTTCGACAAGCTCAGCACGAACGGAAAATTCCGAACGATGGCAGCATCAAACCCGTTCGCCCTGAGCCTGTCGAAGGGCGGCTGCGCGTGTTCTCTCTCCCTCTCAAAGAGGATTCCTAATATTCTCTTACTCTTGGCGTTTACGTCCGCTCGGGCCCGACTGCCTTCGGATATCCTGGGAACTTCGGTAGCTGCGGATTCATGTGGTCCCACGGTTGGGCACTGGTCACAAAAATGTCCATCGTGGGACGGTAAGGGCTGGGGTCATCCAAACTGCCAACTCTCAAGCCGACGAAATTAGGCATGCCGGACAGACGACTGAACAGGGGAGACCCGCACTCCGGGCAAAATCCCCGGCTCACCGTGTTCCCGGAGTTGCCCGTCACGGTGAAGAATTTCGCTATGCCTTGAGTTACAGTAAACGCTGTCGCCGGTACCCTTATGATAGCGGCGAATGCGGTCCCGCTCGCCCGTTGACAGTCGCGGCAGTGGCAATTCAGTACGAGCAGCGGCTCGGCATCACAGCGGTAGCGAATCGCCCCGCAGGCACAGCCGCCGGTAAAGGGAGTAAGCATAGATTTCGTCCTCCTGCCTCGTTGTAGCATTTTACAGCGGTTTTCATTTGAGCAAAGAGACCTACCGTTTTCTCCGTCGTAGGCTGGGATAAGGCCGCAGGCCGTTCCCGTCGTGCGCGTCGCTGCCGGAAACGCTCCGCTTATTCCGGCCTACCTTCTTGCTCTCTTCATGCAAGGGCAACCCGCTGTAGGATGCTGGGGAGAAACATTCGGCCTCTGTGTCCGTTGATGCTACAGGCCAACTCGCGGCCAGGCTGCAGATCTCGGCGTGTCTCGCGTTAGGGGTGCCCTCTGCCATGGCGGCGATTATCGGGCAAGCAGCCCGGGATTGTCAAAGGGCGCCAGCTCAGCATTTTCCTTGCTCTGGGGAGTCCGAAGGAGTAAAGAGGCAGCATACAAGGTGCAAACCGCGGATTTGAGGATCCTAAAGGGATGAGTTTTTAAGGAAAGGAAAACACACGATGGCAGGAAGACTAGACGGCAAAGTCGCGCTGGTAACCGGGAGCGGCTCAGGAATCGGCAGAGCTTCGGCCCTGGCGTTCGCTCGTGAAGGGGCAAAGGTAGTCGTAGCCGATGTGGTAGTAGACGGCGGGCAAGAAACCGTTCGCCTGATTACGGCGGCTGGAGGCGAAGGGCTCTTCGTCAAGACGGATGTCTCCAAGGCCGCTGAGGTCGAAGCGCTGATCAAGCAGACCGTCGCCACGTACGGGCGGCTGGATTGTGCCTATAACAATGCCGGGGTCGAGGGAGCGTTCGTTTCGACGACCGAGTACACTGAAGCCGACTGGGATCGAGTGTTGGCCATTAATCTGAAGGGAGTCTGGCTCTGCATGAAATATGAGATCACCCAGATGCTGCAGCAGGGCGGCGGGGCGATCGTAAACACGGCCTCTGGGGCCGGGTTAGTCGGCGTGGTGGGACTCTCCGCATACGTCGCCAGTAAACATGGGGTCATTGGCCTGACCAAGACCGCAGCACTCGAGTATGCCAAAGCGGGGATTCGCGTGAACGCGGTATGTCCGGGAGTCATTCAGACGCCGATGATCGCGCGGCTCACTGGCAGTCGGCCAGACCTCGGTGAAGCGCTGGTCGCGGCTGAGCCCATCGGGCGGACCGGGAAGCCGGAGGAAATTGCTGAGGCAGCGGTCTGGCTTTGCTCGGACGCCGCCTCCTTTGTGACTGGGCATGCCATGTCAGTCGATGGCGGCTATGTCGCTCAATAAGGATTCTCCGCCCGAGCCCACGAGGCAGTACTTTCGAGCGATGAGATGACGGACTTTACTCCCTATAAGGCAGAACTACAGTGCCATCCAGAGATACGCGCCCAGGCAGTGTGCGGCCTCACCGTGCAGGTTGACTGGGACAACAGCGGGGCGCTTGTGCTCACCTTTGCCCTGGAAGGAGACCTCACTCGGCTGCGTATCCCAGCGCCTCAGCCGCCGCGCAGAGCGGACGGTCTCTGGCAACACACCTGCTTCGAGGCTTTCCTCCGGCGCCAGGGCGAGCCGGCGTATTGCGAGTTCAACTTCGCGCCTTCGGGTGAGTGGGCCGCCTACACGTTTCGTCGCTATCGCGACGGCATGTCGCTCGCGCAGGACTTAGATCCGCGCATCGTTGCGCGCAAAGCGAAAAATCGGCTGGAGCTCGACGCCATTATTCAGCGAGAGTGTCTTCTGCCAGTGCAGCCGCGCGCGCGAGTGCAGCTGGCGCTTTCTGCGGTCGTCGAAGACGAACAGGGGGTGCTTTCCTACTGGGCGCTTACACACCCGCCCGGCAGGCCCGACTTTCATCATCCTGATGCCTTTATTCTAGAGTTTAAGCGGCCAGATACAGATCCGGTAAGCGACCCAGCAAAGGAGGGAAAACGATGAGGTTTGGCATTGACCGCCTGCTGGAGGAACCCACGCTCAGAAAACCCTTAGCAGGTCGCCGGATCGCGTTACTCGCCCATCCCGCTTCGGTGACACGAGATCTCGTGCACTCGCTTGACGCGCTTGCCACCCTGGACGACATCGAGTTGGTGGCGGCGTTTGGCCCCCAACACGGCCTGCGCGGCGACAAGCAGGACAATATGGTCGAGTCACCCGACTTTAGGGACCCGGTACACGATATTCCGGTCTTCAGTCTCTACGGCGAGGTACGCCGTCCCACGGCAGCAATGATGGACAGTTTTGATGTGCTGCTCATCGATCTGCAGGACCTTGGCTGTCGCATCTATACGTTCAGTACGACGCTGCGCTATGTCCTCGAGGCCGCCGCAGCACAGGGCAAGGCAGTCTGGGTGCTCGACCGGCCGAATCCCGTTGGACGCCCGGTGGAAGGACTGCGGCTGCGGGCAGGCCGGGAAAGCTTCGTCGGCGCGGGGCCGCTACCGATGCGGCATGGCCTGACATTAGGTGAGCTGGCAAAGTGGTTCGTGCAGACGCTGGGCCTCGATGTCGAATATCAGGTCGTGACAATGGAAGGCTGGGAGCCGGCGAGTGCGCCGGGATTCGGCTGGCCGCTGGGTGAGCGCACCTGGGTGAATCCGAGTCCTAATGCGTCCACCCTCTGGATGGCCCGTTGCTACGCCGGGACCGTTCTGCTGGAAGGCACGACCCTGTCCGAGGGCCGCGGCACGACCCACCCGTTGGAGGTGTTCGGCGCGCCGGACCTTGAGCCTCGCGCCCTGCTGGCAACGATGCGGTCGCTGACGCCGCACTGGCTGCAGGGTTGCCAGCTGCGCGAATGTTGGTTTGAGCCCACGTTCCACAAGCACGTGGGCAGGCTGTGCGCAGGCGTGCAGATCCATGTCGAGGCAGCGACCTATGACCACCACACGTTCCAACCGTGGCGCCTGATGGCGCTCGCGTTCAAGGCCTTACGGACGCGACGGCCGGACTACGAGCTCTGGCGCGACTTCGCGTATGAGTACGAGTATGATCGGCTCGCCATTGATGTCCTCAATGGCAGCGAGCTGCTACGCCAGTGGGTGGATGATCCGCACGCTACTCCAGCCGATCTCGACAACTTGACTGTGCCTGATGAAACCTCATGGCTCGATGAGCGCGAGGCGGTGTTGTTGTACCGTTGAGCCCCACTGTTGCACTTTACGCAGGAGAGGAACGCTCGGGCACTCGCGTTCTCCAGTGTGACAGCGTTAGCCGTGCTGACGCGAGGCTTTCGGCAAAGCGAGGATAAGACCAAACGAGTATTCATGATGCGAGAAAGGAGAGCAAAGTGCGAACACGGTTGACCGAAGAATTCGGCATTCACTATCCGATCGTGTGCGCTCCGATGGCATTGGTGACCGGCGGGCGCCTGGCGGCCGCCGTTTCATCCGCGGGCGGCCTCGGCCTTGTCGGTGGCGGCTATGCGGGGACGCTTGGCGGTGAGCCGGAGCTTGGGCAGGAGCTGGCACATGTCCAGGGCCACAAGTTCGGTGTCGGGTTTATTACCTGGGCGCTGGCGCGTGTGCCGCACCTGCTCGATGAGGCGCTGAGCTATTCCCCCTTATGTGTGTTTCTCTCCTTCGGTGACCCACGGCCGTTCGCCGAACGGATTCGCCGCAATGGCGCCAAGTTGATCTGCCAGGTGCAATCTCTGCGGCATGTCGATCAGGCCCTCGAAGCTGGCGCGACTATTATTGTCGCTCAAGGAAGCGAGGCTGGCGGTCATGGCGCCAAGCGCTCGACGCTGCCCTTCGTGCCGGAAGTGGCGGACTATTTGGCGAGATGCTCGCCCACGACGCTGCTGCTGGCGGCCGGGGGTATTGCCGATGGTCGCGGACTAGCCGCAGCACTGATGCTGGGTGCCGATGGCGTGGTGGTCGGGACCCGATTTTGGGCGTCGGCGGAGGCTCTCACGCCGCCAGCCGCGACGGACCGGGCAGTACACGCCACCGGGGACGACACGGTGCGCACCAAGGCGCTTGATGCAGTGCGTGGCGTGCCGTGGCCCGACGAGTTCTCGTTTCGCGTCCTCAGCAATAAGTTCACGGAGCAGTGGGCGCACCGCGAAACAGAGGCGGCTGCGGCATTCGGTAGCCTCGCCACCATCTACGCGGAGGCGAGGGCGCGGCAAGACTTCGATGTTATGGCGATCGTCGCTGGCGAATGCGTCGGACTCATTCACGACCGCCCCAGTGCTGGGAGCATTGTCGAGGCCATGGTCACACAGGCGAAAGCATTGCTGGCACGCGGGGCGACGCTCGACTTCGGCCCGCGCACCGCGAACCCGGGGTTGCCCCAGACTGGGGGAAGTGCCAGCCGGTGAACGCGAACATTAAGCCGCGCGGAGTTGTAGCGGGAGTCTCTTTGATAACAATTAAAGAGGGATTGGTCGGCTCACCACTGGCGATGAGGAGACTGGCGGTGATGAGCGATTGGGGCAACCCTACACCCTTGTCCGCTCTCCTGTTATGGCTTACTACAGTCCCTGGCGAACAGTCGTAGCACTCTCACTGATTGTGTTTCGCTTGACGGTGAGAAGCTCTACGGGCTCCTTTTTTCCCCGCAAAGCGATCGGACCAAGGGAACGCGCGGACAGGTCCGCTGGTAAGGCGACGTAATCGAGAAGGTCGCGTGACACTAGGAGAGGCTGCCCCAAAGTCTTGCAGGCCTCCAGTACTCGGGCGGCAGTGTTCACGGTGTCGCCGAGAAAGACAATCTCTTGCTTGAGGTCTCCGATTTCTCCCGCCACCACCGGCCCGGCATGGAGCCCGGCCCGGAAGGAAGGGGGGACACCAAAATCTCTCACATAAGTGCTGCTGGCGGCGGCGAGTTGGTCACAAATGGCAAAGTAACAACGCAGGCAATCTGCGGTCCTCACTCCCCCCGCGGGCAGCCAGCTGACGACCACGCCGTCTCCTGCATACTGGTGGATGATACCTTTCGTTGCCCGAATGGGCTCCGAGAGATCAAAGAAGAAGCGGTTCAAGAACGCGTGAAACTGCCGGTGGCCGATGCGTTCGGCGAGCGCCGTCGAGGCCTCCACATCAAGAAACATGAAAATGCGCTCCTCCTCGCGCGGGCGATAGTACTTGCCCAGGACGAAATTACTGAGAACGGAAGTGCCAAGCATCCGGCGGACAAGAAAGACGAAGTTGAGAGCGATACTGAAGGTAAAGGAAAAGAGCACGGCCGAGACGAAGGCGGAATCAAGCGGAAACCCAGGATACGGTCGCTCGACGAAAATCCTGCCGAGTTGGATACCCAGGACGATGACCAAGAAGTAGAAGAGAGTCTTGAGCAGCAGATGAACCGGGAAAGAGAATCGTCGGAGAGCGTCAGACAGGCGTAGCAGGAAGAGACGGGTCTCGAAAGCTGCGAGGGGAAGGCCGATCGCGGCACCGGTAAGCGCGCCTTGTAACAACCCTCTGGTCTGCACGCGGCCGACCAGAAAACAGAAGAAGACACCGCCGAGGGCAGAGAGGGGAACAGTGATAAGCAGTAAGCGGATAGCGTCTCGTTGTCGCGTGTTCATAGCTCTACGGATTCTCTTTGAGGATTATCCATAAGTACTCGCCCCCTTCGACAAGCTCAGGACAGGCTTCGACAGGCTCAGGGCGAACGGTCAAGGACAGAATAACGGAGTAATCCCCGTTCGTGCTGAGCTTGTCGAAGCATGAACGGGCCGCGGAACTAACTGCGGTTTTGCCCCTCACTCAGCAAACAGGAGCCGCAGAAAAAGAACGCCAACCAGGCTGAGGAGAAAAAACAACAGGGTCCCGCTCATTAAAGCGAGGGGTTGTAAGAGCAAAGCCCCACCAGGTCGACGTCGTTCGACCACCAGCAGCCACAGGCTCAGGAGCCACAACAAAAAGAGGGTCTGCGCAACCACCTGCACGCCAAATTTCCCTTAGCTGTCCCTGCTTGCGGAACGACGAGAGACAGGTTAACGGTGACGGAAGGTGATACGCCCGCGGCTGAGATCGTAAGGGGAGAGTTCAACCGTCACCGTGTCTCCGGGGAGAATTTTGATGTAGAACTTGCGCATTTTTCCCGAGGCGTGCGCTAAAACCATCGCTTTATTCTCTATCTGGACCCGGAACATAGCATTGGGTAGCGTTTCCAGAACTGTCCCCGTGACTTCGATTCCTTCTTTAGCCATGGTGATTTTTTTCGTAGCTTATCCAGTTTCTGCGGTCAAGAGTTGAGCGTCTTCGGTATGCGCGTTGCTTTTTCCCTGGTTTCATAATATATGGTTCTGCCTAAGCAGGATAAACTGTGAAGATTCCTGTTGATGACATTAAAGCTTCCCCGACCGAAGTACATTTCGCCGAGGAAGTTGAAGAACTTAATCGGCTGCTGATTGAGGATGGTGAGGCGGGATACCGCCTGCCCCGTCCACTGCAAATCAGCACGGTCCATATGCGCTCCGGAGACGAACTTCTCTTCAGCGGTACGATAGATGGTGAATTGCTCGGCCAGTGTGCCCGCTGTCTGGAAGAATATCCCCTCCCGCTCGCTCGTGAGTTTTCCGTGATTCTCAAGCCGCAGCGCACACTTGGCCGCGAACTGGAGTTGAATCACGAAGAGCTCGAGGCGAGCTTCTATAGCGGGGAGATGATCGATCTCTCGGCATTGGTCCGTGAACAAACCCTCCTCGCTCTGCCAAGTCAACCCTTGTGCCGCGACGACTGCCGCGGACTGTGCGCGCAGTGTGGAGCTAACCTCAACTTGGAGTCTTGTACCTGCCGGCCCGCCTGGCGAGATCCGCGCCTAGCAGTGCTTTCCACTCTGCGACTCTCCTCCTCTCGAGCGGACAAGTAGAGGCGCAGTCTGCGGCTCGTACACGGCTTCGCCAGTTCTAATCAATAAGGAAAGAACATGGGTCTTCCTAAAAGAAAAACCTCAAAGTCAAAACGTAATAAGCGTCGCTCGCATGACGCTCTGACTGCGCCACAATGGCTTGCCTGCCCGCAGTGCGGAGAGCCGATCGTGCCGCATCGTATCTGTGCTGCGTGTGGGTATTATCGTGGCAGGCAGGTCATTACGGTGGCAGAGGAGGAATAATCACGCATCCGTCTGTGCCTCTTTTCTCTGGGCTACTCACTTCCTTCGGTGTCTTCTCGACACGAGCCTACACACCCCATTATGTATATTGCCGTTGATGCCATGGGCGGGGATTACGCCCCTCGTGCGGTCGTTGAGGGGGCACTCCAAGCGGCCCAGGAACACGGGATTGCCGTTCTCTTGGTTGGTGACCGAGAGACTATTCTGCGTGAGTTGCATAACGCGGGCGGAGAAGAATCCTCTCTGGTAGCCATCCGTCATGCCACGGAAAAGATTGAAATGGGAGATTCGCCAATTACCGCCCTCCGCCACAAACCCGACTCGTCGCTCCAGGTCGCTTTTGAGCAGGTCAAAGCTGGCGAAGCCGGGGCGGTCGTCAGTGCCGGCAATACGGGCGCGGTATTGGCCTTAGCGGTCACGGTGCTTGGCAATCTCGCCGGTGTCGATCGTCCGGCCATTGTCACAGCCATCCCCGCCCTGGAGGGCGGGCGTACCTACCTTCTCGACTCCGGCGCCAATGTAGAATGCAAGCCGTTTCATCTCGTGCAATTCGCGGTGATGGGAGAAGTGTATGCCCGCCTCATGCGTGGGGTCCCCTCGCCACGCGTGGGGGTGCTGAGTAATGGCGAGGAAGATTCCAAAGGCACCGACACCACCCGAGCTGCGCACGAGATATTAAAAAAGACCTCGCTCAATTTCATCGGGTATGTCGAAGGACGTGACCTCAACAATGGCAAGGTCGATGTCGTGGTCACCGACGGGTTTACCGGGAACGTCGCACTCAAGACCATGGAAGGTTTCTGGGAGTTTCTGCAAGAGCAGTTACGTGGTCTGTTCACTGCCAATTGGCGGAACAAGCTGGCCTTTGTGTTGCTACGTCGCTCCCTGGCGACCTTGCGCACAACCCTCGATCCCTTTGAAATAGGCGGCGCCCCGCTCCTGGGTACGGATGGCATCGCCATCATTGCGCATGGCGCGTCTACCCCCAAAGCTATCAAGAATGCGATTCGTGTGGCCGACGAGGCCCTGCGCCAGGATATTAATCACCAGATTCTCGAGAGCCTCCGCGCCCTTCCCGAAATCTCTCTCCCAGAATTGAAACGCGGCCGTAAGTTCTGGAGCCAACTCAGAGAGCGTTTTCTTCACACCCGTGACACTCATGACCTCCAACCTCCGGGGTCACCGGGGTCACCGGGGTCAGTGGAAGAGGAGAAGAAAGAATGAGCCAGACACTGGCGTTCCTCTTTCCGGGGCAAGGCGCCCAGGCGGCAGGTATGGGCAAAGCTTTAGCCCAGCAGTTCCCCGTGGCTGCACAGGTTTTTGCCGAGGCTGATGCGGCCCTGGGATTTCCGCTTTCCACACTCTGCTTTGAGGGACCGAACGAGGCACTCACCCTGACGGCTAACGCGCAACCGGCCATTGTCGCGACCAGCATCGCGACGTTGCGCGTGCTCGAACAGGAAACCGGTCTGCGCCCCGCGTGCGTCGCTGGTCACAGTTTAGGAGAATATTCTGCCCTGGTTGCGGCTGGTGCCCTGACGCTTGCCGATGCACTCCGGGTGGTCCGTGAACGTGGCCGTCTGATGCAAGAAGCCGTCCCTGTGGGAGTCGGCGCGATGGCGGCGCTTTTTGGTTTATCAGCCGACGCGGTCGTACAGGTCTGTGCTGAGGCAGCGCAAGGCGAGGTAGTGTCTCCAGCGAACTTGAACGGCGGAGACCAGATTGTCGTCGCTGGCCACGCTGAGGCAGTCCGCCGGGCTATCGCTGTAGCCAAGGCGCACGGCGCCAAACGCGCGGTCGAATTGACGGTCAGTGCCCCATTCCACTGTGCCTTGATGTCTCCAGCCGCTGAAGGATTAGCGCGGGTGTTAGCCACGGTTCCAGTCAGTCCTTTGCGGATCGGGGTGATCAGCAATGTCAGGGCGGAAGTCAATCAGGATCCGCAGCAGGTAAAAGATCTCTTGGTGCGGCAGGTTACTGCACCAGTGCGCTGGGAAGAGAGCATGCAGCGTCTGCAAGCGCTCGGATGTGAGGCGGCAATTGAAATCGGCCCTGGTCGCGTGCTGGCAGGTTTGCTCAAGCGCATCGTCCCGGGTCTCCCTTGTGTCTCTGTCAGTGAGCCAGCCGCCCTGGAAGAAGCTCGACGGATAGCTGGATGAGTGAACCCTTGCACGGTCAGGTAGCGGTAGTCACCGGCGCCTCCCGCGGCATCGGTCGCGCCATTGCTGAACGGCTTGCTCGCGCCGGAGCATTCGTGGCGGTGAACTATCTCCAGCGCCAGGACGCGGCCGAGGAAACCCTCGCCAGCATCTGTGCCAGTGGTGGTCAAGCCGAGTTATGTCGTTTTGACGTCGCCAATGGCGCGGAGGTAACGGCAGCGTTGCAAAACATCGTTGCGCGTCACGGCAAGCTTGATATTTTGGTCAACAATGCCGGGCTTGCTCTCGATAATCTCCTGTTGCGGCTAAAAGAGGAGGAGTGGGACCGGGTCATGCAGGTAAACCTCAAAGGGGTCTTTCTCTGCACTAAAGCAGCGGCGCGCTTTATGGTCCGGCAACGCTCGGGACGGATTGTTAATCTCACCTCGGTCGTGGCCCAGACCGGCAATGCCGGACAAGCAGCTTACAGCGCCGCAAAGGCCGGAATTATCGGCTTTACCAAAACCATGGCCAAAGAACTGGCGTCTCGGTCAATCACAGTCAATGCCGTGGCCCCAGGATTCATTGAAACCGACATGACCGGGTCCTTGCCAGAACAGGTTAAAACAGGATATTTGAGCCTTATTCCTGCTGGGCGGTGGGGGACCGCGGCAGAGGTGGCCGAGGTAGTGATTTTCCTGGCGAGCCCTCTAGCAGGGTACATTACAGGTCAGGTTATCAACGTTAACGGCGGCATGTACGTGTAGGCAAGAAGCCGATGGTCTCGTAAGTAGGGTTGGCTTTTCGTAACGCGCCGTCAGGAAGTGCGAGAGAGAGGAGGACATAGTTATGGCAGGCTCGGTCGAGGCACGGGTGAAAGAGATCATCTGTGAACAACTCGGCGTCAGTGAAGAAGAGGTCACTCCAGAAGCTTCGTTTATCGAGGATCTAGGAGCTGACTCCCTCGATATTGTCGAACTGGTGATGGCCCTGGAAGAAGAATACAACATGGAGATCTCAGACGAGGATGCGGAAAAGATCCGCACCGTCCGCGATGTGGTCCACTACATCGAGACTCATCAGTAGCCCTGCAAGGAGCCGGTATCTCAGCTGCGACCGGAGAATCGCAGCGGCTTCTCCTCGGAGGCCCTGCGATTTTTCGTTTGTGGCGCCCTCGAAGAAGGGTGTTAGGGGTTAGGTGTTAGGGATTGGGTTGTTAAAATAATAAAAATGACGAAGTAACCCTCGACAAGATTTCTAGTACTTCGTCAGTGTGAAAATGAGAGGCTGTCATTGCGAGCGCAGCGAAGCAATCTCTGTGAAGGGACCGTAAGTGAGCGAGCTTGCTTCGTCGCGGAGTTTATCCTGAGCGAAGTCGAAGGGCTCCTCGCAATGATCCCGCAAAACCACCCAGACGGACTACTAATGCAAGGGAGCATTGTCAATGAGTAGCGAGTTAGCCCAGCGTGACCCTGAGGTGTACGCTGCCATTCAGCATGAGACCGAGCGTCAGGAATATAACCTCGAACTCATCGCTTCAGAGAACATCGTGAGCGAAGCGGTCCTCGAAGCGCAAGGGTCGGTCTTGACCAACAAGTACGCCGAAGGGTACCCGGGCAGGCGCTACTACGGTGGCTGTGAGTATATGGATGTGGTCGAGCAACTCGCCCTCGACCGAGCCAAAGCCCTGTTCGGCGCTGAGCACGTCAATGTGCAGCCGCACTCTGGCGCGCAGGCCAATATGGCCGCTTATTTTTCTCAACTCCAACCCGGCGACACGATTCTCAGCATGAACCTCTCTCACGGTGGACATCTGACGCACGGCAGCCCGGTCAATTTCTCGGGGAAATTTTTCCACGTTATTCCCTATGGTGTGCGCGAGTCCGACCAGCGGATCGATTACGAAGAAGTCGCCTCTTTAGCACGACAGCACCGCCCTAAGATGCTCGTGGCCGGCCATAGTGCTTACCCACGGCAAATCGACGCTGCCCAATTCCGTCGCGTCGCCGACGAAATTGGCGCGATGGTGATGGTTGATATTGCCCATTTCGCCGGTTTAGTCGCGGCGGGGTTGCATCCTTCACCTATTCCCTACGCCGAACTGGTGACTACGACGACCCACAAAACTTTGCGTGGCCCGCGTGGCGGCATGATCATGAGCCGCCGTGACTTGGCCAAGAGCGTGGATTCATCGGTGTTTCCCGGCAATCAGGGCGGACCCTTGATGCATGTGATTGCGGCAAAAGCCGTCGCCCTTAAAGAGGCTCTCTCTCCTGAGTTCAAAACCTACCAGCAGCAAATTGTCGTGAATGCCAAAGCTCTGGCAGCCGGACTCCTCCAGAGGGGTTTTCGGCTGGTCTCGGGCGGCACCGACAATCACCTGATGCTGCTGGACCTGCGAGAGACTGAACTGACGGGGAAAGTAGCACAAGAAACGCTCGACCGTGCACGGATCACGGTCAATAAGAACGCGGTTCCTTTTGACCCGCGTTCGCCGTTTGTCACCAGCGGCGTCCGTATCGGCACCCCAGCGGTCACCAGTCGTGGGATGAAGGAAAAAGAGATGGAGGTGATCGCCGAGTTCATCGCCCGGGCGCTGCAAAAAGTCGGAGACGAAAAAACCCTGACTGCCATCGGGGCTGAGGTGCGCGACTTCTGCGAAAAATTCCCGATTTACCAGCGCCGATTAAAGGAGTCCAAAGTCTAAAGTCCAAAGTTGAAGAAAATGGGGAAGGGAGTGGTCCGACCCCTGACCCCCGACCCCTGGCCCCTTTTATGAAGTGTCCTTTCTGCTCGCATCTAGAAAATCGGGTCATCGATTCGCGTCTAAGTCGCGACGGTGACGTCACCAGGCGCAGACGCGAGTGCGAAAGGTGTGAGCGGCGTTTCACCACCTACGAACGTGTGGAGGAAATCCTCCCGTTAGTGGTGAAAAAAGATGGCCGTCGGGAGCCATATGATCGCCTGAAAGTCATTGCCGGTCTCAAAAAGGCGTGCGAAAAACGACCGATTAGCATTACCACGATCGAGGAAGCAGCCGACCGCATCGAACGCATTCTGCAAAGTGGAGGGGAAAAAGAAATCTCGAGTGCCGTGATCTGCGAAGAGATCATGCGGCACCTGTACGATTTGGATAAAGTGGCGTATGTCCGCTTTGCCTCGGTCTACCGCTCTTTTCAGGACCTTGATGCGTTCATGAGCGAGCTCAAGGAACTCATTAGCGAACGGAACGGCCGGGAGAAAAAACGGGGCCGTCAGCACCCAGGCCGGCGGCCGACAGCAACACTGGCCCCGAAGCCATGATGAGAGCCGCATGAAGCCTGATCGCGCTACACCTGAGGAACAAGACGAGGTCTTCATGCAGAGGGCTCTGGATCTCGCGGCAAAAGCCTTAGGCCGTACCAGCCCTAACCCGGCGGTGGGCGCGGTCATTGTACGGAATGGTCGGGTGATTGGCGAAGGCTTTCATCGCCGGGCCGGTCTTCCTCATGCCGAAATTGAAGCGTTGCGACGAGTGAACGGCTCAGCCCGCGGGGCAACTCTCTATGTCAATCTTGAGCCCTGTTCGCATCATGGCCGCACCCCACCCTGCGCCGACGCAGTAATCGCGGCTGGGCTGAAGCGCGTCGTCATCGGCATGACCGATCCGAACCCCTTGGTGCGTGGCCGTGGTCTGCGCCGCCTGCGCCGCGCTGGCATCGAGCTAAAGACTGGCGTGCTGAAAGCTAAGTGCGAGCGTCTTAATGAGGACTTTGCCGTATTTATTCGTACCGGACTCCCCTTGGTCACCCTCAAGCTTGCTGCCTCGCTTGATGGCCGCATTGCCACGGCGAGCGGTGATTCAAAATGGATTAGTGGAGAACTCTCGCGACGCCTAGTGCATGAACTGCGCAACCGTGTCGATGCCGTGTTGGTTGGGGCTGAGACCGTGCGGGTCGATGACCCACAACTCACCTGCCGCGTGCGTGGAGGTCGCGATCCTCTGCGGGTGATCCTTGATGGCCGCCTGACAATCAGTCCAACGGCACGTATCTGTACCCAACGCTCGACCGCGCGTACACTGGTGGTAACTTCACAAGAGAACAGTGACAGCGAGAAGAGAGCAGAGTTAGAACGCCAAGGGGTCGAGGTGTTGTGTCTTCCCGCAGAGCAGCACCGCGTACGCTTACGTCCTTTGTTGGCAGAGTTGGGGAAGCGAGGAATCAAGCAGGTCTTGATCGAAGGGGGCGGACAGGTTGCGGCTGCGGCTTTCAGTGAAGGAGTTGTCGATAAGGTCTTATTCTTTTATGGTCCCAAGCTGCTTGGTAGTGAGAGCCGAGCAATGATCGGTTCGTTGGGTGTGGACCGAGTCGCTGCCGGACTTACTCTGCATACCGTCGAATCCTATCGGCTTGGAGACGATGTGTTGGTGAGTGCCTATGTCAAGAAAAAAGGAAGAGAGCACGCC
>JACQEL010000573.1 GCA_016200595.1 Deltaproteobacteria bacterium | reverse complement strand
GGAAGTCCTGGACCCCGAGCAAAACTTCTCGTTCTCGGATCACTATCTGGAAGTCCCCTTCGATTTGTCCAAGGTGATGTTCATCACCACGGCCAACTATCTGGAACCCGTGCCCCCGGCGCTGCGGGACCGCATGGAGGTAATCGAGTTGGCCGGGTACACGGAAGAAGAGAAATTGGAGATCGCCAAACGCCACCTGCTGCTTAAGCAAATCTTCGAGAATGGCCTGACCAACGAGCTCATTGCGTTTACCGACGAGGCCATCCTGGGCATCGTGCGCAGCTACACCCACGAAGCGGGAGTGCGCAACTTAGAGCGAGAAATCGGACGGGTGTGTCGCAAGATCGCCCGCGCGATCACCGAAGGCCGGACCGAGAAGACGGAAATCACGATGAGCAAGGTCATCGAATTGCTCGGTCCCGAGAAGCACTTCCCTGAGGTGGCCGAGCGTATGCAAGAGCCGGGAGTGGCGATTGGCCTAGCCTGGACTCCTAATGGTGGAGATATCCTGTTCATCGAATCAACACGTATGGCGGGAAAGAAAGGGTTGACACTCACCGGTCATCTGGGTGAGGTGATGAAAGAATCAGCTCAAGCTGCGCTCTCGTACGTGCGTTCCCGGGCTGACCGTCTCGGGTTAGCGCCGGACTTCTTTGAAAACTGCGACCTGCACATTCACGTGCCGGCGGGCGCGATTCCCAAGGATGGCCCCTCTGCCGGGATCACGATAGCCACCTCTCTGGCCTCTTTGCTCACGGGGCGGCCCGTGCGCTCACACTTGGCGATGACCGGCGAGATTACCCTGCGTGGCAAGGTCATGCCGATCGGCGGCTTGAAAGAAAAAGTACTCGCGGCTCGACGGGCAGGGGTCACTACCGTGATTCTACCGAAACGGAACGAGAAAGATCTTGAAGATGTACCGCCCAACGTGCGGGCAGAGTTAAAATTCCACTTTGTTGAAACCATTGATGAGGTTCTTGATCTGGCGCTTGAGCCAGCGGCAATCCCGGTTGATGCCAAGCCTCAAGGTTTTCGCCAGGCGACAGTATCGTCCTGATAAACAAGCAGCCAGCATTCAGGGGACGGGGGCCGGGGATTGGGGGTCGGTAGTTTGTCCGACTTGCTCTTTTCCTCCCTGGCCCCTGCCCCCTAGCCCCTAACCCCTCCTGAGGTATTTCATGACACTGACCTCGATTGACCACCTGCCAATCGCCGGTAAACGCGTCTTCATTCGTGTCGATTTCAACGTCCCCCTTCACAAAGATGGGACAGTCAGTGACGACACCCGCATCCGTGAGGCGCTCCCCACTATTCGCTATGCGCTGAATCAAGGAGCGAAAGTTCTCTTGGCTTCTCACCTCGGCCGTCCTAAAGGAAAAGTAGACCCGGCTTTTAGCCTCAAGCCGGCGGCGGAGCGCTTATCTACTCTCCTTGGCACGGCAGTCAGACTGGCGCCCGATTGTATCGGGGTGGCCGTGCAGGAACAGGTCGCTGCGCTCTCAGCCGGTGAAGTGTTGGTTCTGGAAAACCTGCGTTTCCATGCTGAAGAAGAAAAGAATGAACCCGGCTTTGCGCGTGCTCTGGCCGCCTTAGCCGAAGTCTATGTCAATGATGCCTTCGGCTCGTCGCACCGCGCTCACGCCTCGGTAGTCGGGATGGTTCAGTATTTTGCCAGTAAGGGGAGCGGCTTCCTCATGCGCAAGGAGATCGACGCGCTGTCACGGCTACTGGCAAATCCCGAAGGACCATTTGTTGCCATCTTAGGTGGAGCTAAGGTCTCAGACAAAATCGGCCTGATTCACAGCCTGCTAGCACGGGCCAATACGATCCTCATTGGCGGAGCCATGGCCTACACTTTGCAAAAAGCCCAGGGCAGCGCCACAGGAAAATCCTTGGTCGAGCCAGACAAGACGGCAGAAGTCACGGCCATACTTGCCGAGGCTGCTCAGCGTGGGGTAACGATTCTTCTCCCCAAAGACCATGTCATCGTCGCAGAGCTAAAAGCTGGCGTGCCTTATGCGGTGACACCAGGACGGGAAATTCCCGCTGACCAGCTTGGGGTGGACATCGGGCCCCAAAGTATACACGCGTTCGCGTCCGCCGTTCAGCCTGCACGGACGATCCTGTGGAACGGCCCGATGGGGGTATTTGAGATTCCGCCCTTTGATCGTGGCACCCGGGCCTTAGCTGAAGCGGTGGCCGCTACCAATAGTTTCAGTGTGGCCGGTGGCGGTGACACCGTCGCCGCGCTTACGCAGGCCGGGCTAGCTGAAAAGATCAGCCACATCTCCACTGGCGGTGGCGCTTCGCTCGAGTTTCTCGAGGCTGGCGATCTCCCTGGGTTGGCAGCGTTACGGGACGAACAGTGAGGCCGCCCACCATTGCCTGAGTCTTAATGGTTTTTGACAAACGAATTCGGTAATGCCCTCAGCGTAGAGACGCGACATGTCGCGTCTCTACAGGTCCACAGTTACCGATTTTGTGCCTCAAAATTCATTAGGGGCTCCCTTCCCCTTGCCCCGGAGAAAGGCTGGGTGAGGGATTATCAGCCACAGGCGCAGTGCTTGTCTCTTCCCCGAGTAGAACTTTTCTGCTACACCGTCCTCGCATCCACAGCGTGAAATTACCTTTCTGTCCTCACAGAGGGACAGAAGCGGAATGAGGAGGACGATATGGCAATGAGGCAAGTGAAAGGCTCACGATATTTTGTTTTCTTCTCTTACTTGCTGTTCCTTCTCGGCACCCCCCTGGTTTCGACAGCCGATGAGAAAGGCACGGCGCAAACCAAACAACGAGTTAAACCCGCTGCTGTCGCAGCCACCAAACCCAGCAAAGCCCAGGCGGTAACCCCGCCTTTAGTAGATCTGAGCGAAGAGGCCGTGCAAACGAGTTTCGATGCCTTTACCATCGAGTGGATGAAGAAGCTTGCGGGTACTGAAGAGTTCCACCGCACTCAGGGAATGACCGTCAACCAGGCCCCAGAAGGGTTTAGCGCCGAGTATACCGGTTATCTCCCACACCGCTACATCGTCGTGAAGAAGACCGAGTCGAAAGAAACCCCCTATGTTGGCATCTTGACCTATTTCGAAAAGACCATGCGCTGTGTCGGCAAAACCAAGGAAGAAGCGCGCAAAGGTCCGTTCGAAGCGAGTGACTCTCAGCAAGTTTCGGAAATTTTCCGCTTTACCAAAGGCCAATGGAAATACTGAGCAGAGAGGAATCGTGCATGACACGGTATTGGCAACGACTCGTTGCCTGCAGCGTGCTGGTCGGACTTGTCTTAGGGACCCTTCCCTTAGTCTACGCCGATGACCAGAGCTGGAAAGTCACGCAGGACACACTGGACAATGGCTTGACCGTAGTCGTACTCGAAGACCACCGTGCACCAGTGGTGTCGCTGCAAGTCTGGTACAAAGTTGGCTCACGCAATGAGCACCTCGGCACCACTGGTATCTCCCACCTCCTGG
>JACQEL010000572.1 GCA_016200595.1 Deltaproteobacteria bacterium | reverse complement strand
GTGCTGCTCTGGAGAGAATTGGTGAGTGGTTTCCAGCCGGTGACGCGCTGGCGAGTTGCGTGGCGAACTGTGGGCTGGTCACTGGTGGCCTGGACGTTTTCGATAGCTGTGTACTGCTGCGTCCTCCGCGCCTTTCAGCCGGACAGCCGCCTTGTCGAAGCTGCCTTTATGATGGTGGCGTTATCGTTTGCCGTAGCGGTGCCGTCAAGTCCAGGCTTTATCGGCGTCTTTCAACTGGTTGGACAGCAAGCGCTCGTCCTGCCATTTGGAGCAAAATATAATGCGGCCAGTGCCCTGGCGATCACCGTGACAGCTCATTTGCTCTACTATCTTCTGACCACGACCTTAGGAGTCATTGGTCTGTGGCGGTCGGGGGAGTCGTTTCTCAATCTCGGACGCGTACTCCTGGGGGGATCGTACAACCCACGAGCCGTCGGTGAGTGAAATCACGCCGTAACCGAGGTTGGTTGGTGAAAGAAGAAAGTGGTACTCTTTCAGGGATGAACGAAAAATGCATGATGAGCGATGCTGAGGTAAAAGATTGCGTTATTTTATTACCGGTTGTGCTGGTTTCATCGGCAGCAATCTCGTCGATCGTCTACTACAAAACGGCCACGAGGTGATTGGCTACGATAATTTTTCCACTGGACAGAGCGAGTTCCTTGCCGAAGCGCAGCAATCTCCTCGGTTTCACTTGATTCAGGGTGATGTCCTCGAGGTAGACCGTCTGACACGGGCCATGCGTGGAGCTGATTTTGTCTTCCATCTGGCGGCGAACGCCGATGTGCGCTTTGGCATCCAGCAGCCACGTAAGGATCTGGAACAAAATACGCTTGCCACCTCCAACGTGTTGGAGGCGATGCGCGCTCATCAGGTCCGGCGCATCGCTTTGGCTTCGACTGGCTCTATTTATGGTGAGCCGAAGGTTTTCCCGACGCCAGAAGACGCGCCGTTTCCCCTGCAAACTTCTTTGTATGGAGCCTCGAAATTGGCGGCCGAGGGGCTCATTGCTGCTTACTGTGCCGGATTTGACTTTCAGGGATATATCTTCCGCTTCGTGTCCATTCTGGGTGAGCGCTATACCCATGGGCACGTCTTTGACTTCTATAAACAGCTCCGAGACCACCCCGACAGCTTGCAGGTGCTGGGAGACGGCAAACAGCGCAAATCTTACCTCTACGTGCAGGATTGCCTCGACGCTATGTTACTGGCGCTGGAGAAAGCGCAGGGACAAGTGAACGTCTTCAATCTCGGCACCGAGGAATATTGCCAGGTCGATGATTCTATTGGATGGATCTGTGAGTATCTCGGAGTCTCTCCCCAACGCACCTATACTGGGGGTGAGAGAGGCTGGGTGGGTGATAGCCCCTTTATTTTTCTTGATTGCGCGCGGATCCGGGCCCTGGGCTGGCGACCGCGGTTAAGCATCCGTGAGGGAATAATTCGCACGGTGCAATATCTGGAGAGCAACCCTCGGGTTTTGCAGCGACGCTAAAGTCAACTGTACGGTTCAAGGTAGGGTACTCGGGAATGACGGCGCAGGGAGACAAATTTCTCAGGGGAAAACGGATCCTGATTACCGGTGCTTCTCGCGGACTTGGGGCCGGCATCGCCCAAGCGATGTGGCACAGTGGAGCGAGCCTGTTGTTGATAGCGAGGTCAGAGCAGGCGCTGCGTGATTGGCAAACCCAATTGATGGCAGACGCACAAGGTGGACAACAGGTACACATCTTTAGTGCGGACTTAGGCGCGCCCGCGAGCGTGACGGCCATTGTCAACGAAGCTCGCAGGCTGTGGCCAGGGCTTGACGTGTTGGTCAACAATGCCGCGACTCTTGGCCCCATCGGCAAGGTGTGGGAAAACGATTGGCAAGAGTGGCAGACCACCCTGCGAGTCAACTTGTTAGCGCCGATTGAGCTGTGCCGCGCCTGTCTTCCGTGGATGCAGGAGGGTAGGCGGGGCAAAATCATCAACCTGTCCGGCGGAGGCGCTGCCGGTCCCCGTCCTCACTTTTCTGCCTATGCGACGGCAAAGGCGGGTCTGGTGCGATTTAGTGAAATCTTGGCGCACGAAGTGTATGATCTGAACGTGCAAGTGAACTGTATGGCCCCGGGAATGCTGAATACGGACATGCTTCAGGCTATCGTAGCTGCGGGACCTGAGAAAACTGGGGTGGGAGAGTACACCCAAGCGGTCCAGCAGATCGAGAGGGGAGGAACGTTGCCGCAGCGGGCGGTAGAGCTGTGTGTGTTTCTTGCCTCTGCGGCCAGTGATGGTATCACCGGGAAATTAATCAGTGCAGTCTGTGACCCTTGGGAACAGTTGCCAGAACATCTCGACGACTTGAGAGATTCCGATATCTACACGCTGCGGCGGATCGTTCCTGGCGAACGCGGCAAGAACTGGGGATAAGCGGATGCGGGTTGCGATGGTTGGGTGTGGAGGAGTCAGCCACAAACGCGCACGGGCGCTAGCCGGCTGCCAATTAGTTGCGTGCGCCGATATCGTGCGAGAGCGTACCGAGGCCCTTGCGGCCCTGGTGCCGGGTGCCCAGCCCCTCGCCGATTGGCGGGCCGTCATCGAACGGCCGGACGTGGACATCGTTATTGTCTCCACTACGCACGATACGCTGGCGGCAATTACTGCGGCCGCCGTCGCTGTGGGGAAACATGTACTGGTAGAAAAACCGGCGGCGCGCCGGGCGGCGGAACTCGACCTTGTGGTCGAGACCGCGCAGCGTGCCGGCGCCCTGGTGCGGGTTGGGTTTAACCATCGCTATCATCCAGCTCTGCGTAAGGCCTGGAGGCTGTGTGCCGAGGGTGGCGTAGGTGAAGTGCTCTATGTGCGCGGACGCTACGGACACGGTGGGCGCCTGGGCTATGAAAAAGAGTGGCGCGCTCAGCCCGCTCTTTCAGGCGGCGGTGAACTGATCGATCAAGGGGTGCATTTAATTGATCTCGCCCGCTGGTTTCTTGGCGATTTTACCGAAGTGCAAGGTTTTGCCCATACGTACTACTGGGACATGCCGGTGGAAGATAACGGGTTCCTGCTCCTCAAGACTGCGACGCGGCAGACCGCTTTTCTACATGCGAGTTGCACGGAGTGGAAGAACCTCTTTTCCTTTGAAATCTTTGGTCGCCAGGGAAAGCTGGAGATTAATGGCTTAGGCGGAAGCTACGGGACGGAACGGCTCAGCTATCATCGTATGCTGCCGCAAATGGGACCGCCCGAGACCACCATCTGGGAGTATCCACTGGTGGACACTTCCTGGGAGGTAGAGTTTGCCGAGTTTGTCGAGGATATCGACTTAGGGCGCCAGCCGGCAGTTGGTTTGCGCGACGCTCAGGCTGTGTTACAGATTGTCGAGCGTATTTACGAGGTGTCAGGTCGATGATTATCACCCGCAGTCCGTTACGTATCTCTTTAGGTGGAGGGGGAACCGATCTGCCTTCATATTATCACGAGCACAGCGGTTTCGTCATTGCCGCGGCTATAGACAAATACGTCTACATCACCTTACATCAAACTTTCGTGCAAGAGTTGATTCTTAAGTACTCCAGGATGGAGCGCGTGCAAGCGGTGGACGAAGTCCAGCACCCCCTCATCCGCGAAGCTCTGCGCTTGACGGGAATCGGCGCGCCGTATTTGGAACTCACCAGCATGGCCGACATTCCAGCCGGAACGGGGCTGGGCTCCTCGGGGAGTTTTACCACCGCCTTGCTGAAGGCGTTGCACACCCTCAAAAAAAATCTCATTCATCCGCAGGAGCTCGCCGAGCAGGCTTGTCACATTGAGATCGACCTCCTCAAAGAACCGGTTGGCAAGCAAGATCAATATATTGCGGCCTACGGTGGGTTGACCTGCTTTCGTTTCTTGCCCAATCATCAGGTCGAGGCCTGGCCGCTCAAGCTCGGGGCAGACACGCTGTATGACCTGGAGGATAATCTGCTGTTGTTCTTTACCGGTTATTCCCGCTCGGCGGCAACCGTCCTGCAAGAACAGGATGTGAAGAGCCGACAAAATGACCGCGAGATGATTGCCAACCTCCATTTCATCAAGGAACTGGGGCGGGAGAGCAAAGCGGCGCTGGAAACAGGCGACCTCCAGCGTTTTGCCGAACTGATGAATGTGCATTGGGAGCACAAGAAACAGCGCTCTGCCAACATGAGCAACGACCAGATCGACCAGCACTACCAGCTGGCTCGGCAGAGCGGCGCTGTCGGCGGGAAGCTGATCGGCGCCGGTGGTGGAGGGTTCTTGATGTTCTACGCTGAGGACAAAGTGCGGCTACGACGCGCGATGCAGGAAGCGGGCCTACAGGAGGTACGCTTCCGCTTCGATTTTGAAGGCACAAAGGTGGTCGTGCAATCATGAGCACGGGCATGTTGCCGGTGGCGATTTTGGCGGGAGGTCTGGCAACACGCTTGCGACCTTTGACCGAAACCATTCCTAAGGCCCTCGTCGAGGTCAATGGCGAGCCGTTTATTGCCCATCAATTACGCCTGCTGCGTGCCAATGGCATCGAGCGTGTCGTTGTCTGCACTGGGTACCTCGGCGAAATGATCCAGGAACGGGTGGGGGATGGCGCGTCCTTTGGGCTCCAGCTCGAGTTTGCTTACGATGGCCCGCGGTTGCTGGGGACCGCCGGCGCACTCAAGCAAGCTTTACCGGCGCTGGGGCAGGCGTTCTTTGTGTTGTACGGTGACTCCTATTTGCCCTGTGATTATCGCGCTGTGCAGGCGGCTTTTGCGCGCAGCGGCAAACCAGCGTTGATGACGGTTTTTCACAATCAAGGACGTTGGGATACAAGCAACATTGAGTACGTCAAGGGATGCCTCGTGGCTTACAACAAATTCCATCCCACCCCGCGCATGCAGTACATCGACTATGGACTGGGCATCTTCTCGTCCTCCGCCTTTGCCCTGGTCCCAGAAAGCCAGTCTTATGACTTGGCGGTGTTATACCAGGAGCTCCTCAGCACGGGTGACCTCGCCGCCTGTGAGGTTGGTCAACGTTTTTATGAAATCGGCTCATTTGCCGGGTTGGCAGAGACCCAACGCTATTTGACCGCGCACCCTGCTCCGGGAGCAAGTCTCCTCCCGCGGGATCAGGTCGGGGTCCGGTGAAAAGGAAACTGGAGATGAGTTTCTCGCAGCAATATCTCGCTGAGGCGGGCCAGATTATCCAGCAGCTGGATATGTCCACGATAGAGCAGATGGTCGCTTTACTGGCGGAAACACGGGCGCGGGGAGGGCGGCTGTTCATTCTCGGGGTTGGCGGCAGCGCCGCCAATGCGTCACATGCGGTGAATGACTTTCGCAAAATTGTCGGCTTCGAAGCCTATACACCAACCGATAATGTGTCTGAATTGACAGCGCGAACGAACGACGAGGGGTGGGCAAGCGTATTTGTCGAGTGGCTGCGGGTGAGCCGGCTGCGCGCAGACGATCTCGTGCTGGTGTTTTCCGTAGGCGGAGGTAACAGCGAGAAAAACGTCAGTCCCAACTTGGTGACCGCCTTGCAATATGCGCAGCAGGTTGGCGCCCGCATTATCGGCGTAGTAGGACGGGATGGCGGGTATACTGCCCAGGTTGCCGATGTGTGTGTCGTGATTCCCACGATTAATCCCGCCCATGTGACTCCGCACACCGAAGCCTTCCAGGCCGTGGTGTGGCATCTGCTGGTCTCGCATCCTCTTCTCAAAGCGGCAGAAACCAAATGGGAGTCGGTACGCTAATGGGTGCTGCGCGCCAGGCGGTATTTCTGGACCGTGATGGTGTCCTGAACCGTGCCCTGGTGAGAAATGGCAAGCCGTATCCCCCTACTTCGCTCGCCGAGTTAGAGATCCTGCCGGGGGTGCCCGAAGCGCTGGCAGCTCTTCAGGGCGCCGGTTTTCTGCTAATCGGCGTTACCAATCAACCCGACGTAGCCCGGGGAACCCAACGGCGCGAGGTCGTAGAGGCCATTAATGCTGCACTGCTGGCTGCCCTGCCGGTGTCCGAGATTTTGGTGTGTTACCACGATGACCGGGACGAGTGTTCCTGTCGCAAGCCGCAACCGGGCCTCTTGTTGCAGGCAGCGGCGAAATATGACATCGCCCTACCTCTCAGCTTCATGATTGGCGACCGCTGGCGCGATGTCGAGGCTGGTCGCCACGCTGGGTGCAGAACCCTCTTGCTCGATTATGGCTATCAAGAGAAAGGGACAGAGTTCCCACCGGACTGCATCTCGCGCTCGCTGCCCGAGGCAGCCGCGTGGATTTTGCGTCACTCCGTCACCGGGACAGGGGGAGGATGATGAACGCTTTGGCGCAACTGAAGATAAAAATCTTTGCCGATGGTGCAGATAAAGTTGAGATGCTGGAGCGGTACCGCAACCCGCTCATTCAAGGGTTCACTACCAATCCGACCTTGATGCGCAAGGCAGGAGTGACCGATTACCAGGCCTTCGCGCGCGATATCTTGTGCGCCATTCCCGATCGTCCCATCTCCTTCGAGGTTTTCTCTGATGACTTTGCCGAGATGCGGCGGCAAGCCCACAAAATTGCCACCTGGGGAAAGAACGTGTATGTCAAGATTCCCGTAACCAACACCCGCGGCGAGTCATCTGTCGCGCTGGTACGCGATCTCGCCCAGGCGAGAGTGAAACTAAATGTGACTGCCTTGTTGACTCTCGAGCAGGTGCGCGAAGTGAGCACGGCTTTAGCAGGTGGTCCGCCCGCGTGTATCTCAGTCTTCGCCGGGCGGATTGCCGACACTGGGCGAGATCCCGTCCCTGTGATGGCGGCCGCAGTAGAATTAATTCGGGTGTCTCCGAATATTGAACTAATTTGGGCCAGCCCGCGCGAACTGCTCAATATCTTTCAGGCTGATGCTATCGGCTGCCATATCATTACGGCCACCAATGACATCTTGAAGAAGTTAGATCTGGTCGGCCAGGATCTGCATGAATACTCGTTGGATACTGTTAAGATGTTCTATGATGATGCCTTAAAGGCCGGGTATACGCTCTAACCCTCGACTTCTAGAAGTCTCGCTAAGCTTATACAAATCTCACACAAAAAATTTTACGCTTTACTTCTTGCATTCTGATCGCTCATCGTGCTACTAGCCCCCGTTTAGGCACCGGAATAGAGAGGGCGTATAGGAGAAGGCAGTCCCTCACGCTTTCTATGGAGAAACGGAGACAAATCAAGGGGCGAATAAGGGGCCAGTCAATGCGGCTCTGAACAGCTAAATCAGGAGGCAAGAGATTGGTACACACGACCCTAGCGCCTGTCCACCGTAGGGGCGAAGCATTTGCGGGTCAGGCTCCCCACGG
>JACQEL010000571.1 GCA_016200595.1 Deltaproteobacteria bacterium | reverse complement strand
TCACGATCGGCGTATGGCCGGAGTCATACTCAGTGACCAAGGCCTGCCGGAGCGCCGGATTTTGGAACTTCTGCATACGTTCGGCCGGAGTGCCCATGGTCACTTCGCGCCACAGGTCGCTGCCGTCAAAGAGGTTCCAGTCTTCAAAGGAGAAGATGAAGCCTTGCCGTCGGGTGGCAGTCTGATTGTAGATCTGGTGGCCGCGTTTGTTCGCGTCATCGATGTAACGCATAGTGCGGCGGTGCAGGGCGGGCCGGTCGTCACGCACTGCGGTGGCGTTGAACAACACCGGACGGCCAGACACTTCAGCCAGGCGCTCGTAGAGGCGCATGTCGTCTTTGAAGTCTTCACTCGCCTGGGTGAGCTGAATGAAACCCTCTTTGCGCTTGCCGAGCACTTCGGCGAAGGCAATCAGGTCTTCTTCCGCCATAGTATCGGTGACCATCGGCGTGCCGTCGTAGTCGCGCTGTACCGAGATGAAACCGTTGCCTAAGCGTTGACAAGAGAAGCCGCAGCCGCCTTTATCCATCGCTTCGTTCAGCAGGCGTTGCATTTCTTGTCGCTCTTGTGCCGTGGCTGGACGACTCTTCGCTGCCTCTAGTCCCATCACCCAAATCATGATCGGGGCGATCGGCACATAGCTCAGGACGTTGAGACCTTTGGGCGTGCGATCAAGGAAGTCGAGCCAGTCAGGGAACGTAACCCAGTCCCATTTCATCCCCGCCTTCATGGACTCGAACGGAATGGCTTCGACCCGGGACATCGTCAACATGGCGCGGTCACGCAGTTCCGGCTTGCACGGCGCAAAGCCGAATCCGCAGTTACCAATGACGATCGAGGTCACGCCATGCCAACTGGACATGGTGCAATACGGGTCCCAGTTGATCTGCGCATCGTAGTGGGTGTGCAAATCGACAAACCCGGGCGCGACGATGAGCCCGTTGGCATCAAGCGTTTTCTTGGCCGCATTCGCTTTAAGTTTGCCGATTTTGGCAACCTTGCCATCTTTAAGCCCGACGTCAGCAAGACGCCGAGGGGTGCGGGTGCCGTCAACAACTGTTCCACCTTGGATGACTACATCAAATTCAGGCATGATTGCCTCCTTGCAAATTGAACGTTCACTCAGCAATTGTGCCTTGTACCATGCCACAGGGTAGGGGCGGCTGTCAACAGAAAGCAGTTGATAAGTTGCCTGGCACACCTTTGTCGACAGCCGGTTATTGGGGCGCCGGTCTGGCCCGCTGGTTGGAAAGCAACTTGCGGCGGCGCTCCCTGGAGAACAAATCGTATTGCGTGGGCCACTATCCAGCGATCAAGGATTCTGCTTCGTATTGCCGGACAGTAGGTCGTTGAAGTGACTGAGGTCACTGCGACCGATGAAGACGTACTGTGTCCACCCTGGCTGCTTGTTGATTTCGAGCACGATGTGCTCCTCGCCATGCGCCATCACGATGTCTCCTGGTCGCTCGGTTCCGAGAGTCCCGTCACCGAAATCGATGGTGGCCGACCTATGGAAGACCCCATCTTTCACTCTAATGACGTGCTTGGTACTGAGTTTGCCGATTGTCTCGGTATCCAAGGCGAAAAAGCACTCAAATCCCATAAGCGCATGTGCATTGCCTCCTAAGGTGACAGTGAGGGCAAGAATTCCGATCCGGATTGCGAACTTCTTTTTCAAAGGATTCATGAGCGACACTCTTTCTGCCCCCGCACGGGGCGTGTGGTTAATAGACGTACCATCATGGCTGAAGTCGCTGGGTAGACGATACTACTAGTGGTCCGACGCAATAATTTTGATGGATACTTGTCCTTCTTGTAGCCCGGATGCAATCCGGGATTCCTTGCCGCCATGTCCTGGATTCCGCTGCGCTTCATCCAGGCTACCTTTGCTCACCCCTCATCTTTATTGCGATGAACTACTAGCATGGCTCGGTGCATAACAATTTCCTGATAACTGTCCGCGTTATAAGGATTACGAGACAAAACTCTGACCGCACTGAGCATATCTCATGGTCTGACAAGCACTTACAAAATTCATCCAGGGGTTTTGTCTCAAAGTCCTAAGTCATGTGTCCCATCCTGCAGGTCCGAGTTCTCCTCTCCCCGCTGGCGGCAAGAGCTGGAGGAGCCCTGACCCTACCTCCAACTCTCCACTGGGCTGTAGCGGCCTTGCATGTTAGCCTCTGCACGACCATCTCCCGTCGCCTCTGCGGCGCACGGCCAATTGGCCTCCACGGCCACTGCGACCCTACCGATGTCTTTATCTTCAGCGACTTTCCCTTTCCAGACTTGATCGGCAGAAAGGGATTCAACTTAAATAAAGGAGGATCTGATTAGAGGGAGGATTTGAAAGAGAGGAAAGAGCGTGATCACGCCAGTATACTCTGGATACCACTCTCCGCTTAAATTCTCAGGCACTGGGAACAGCAGTAGAGAGCTAAACAACAGGCAGGGGAGAAGGGCGCAAAGCATAAGTGGGTAGGGGCGAAGCATTTGCTCCGGATAAACCAACGCCGTGGGGAAGCCTGACACGCAAATGCTTCGCCCCTACGGTGGACAGGCGCTAGGGTCGTGTGGACCAATCTCTTGCCTCCTGGTTTAGAACTGAAAGATGACGCTCAAGATAGTTTCGTGGCGGCTGTCTCCCGGGCGGCCAAAGCGGTCGCCAATGGACCACGGGTCTGGATCATACGACCCAACCCGCCAGTAAAAATCTTGCGTGAGGTCATGCCATGCCAACTGGACATGGTGCAATCCGGGTCCCAGTTGATCTGCGCATCGTAGTGCGTATGCAGATCGACAAACCCGGGCGCGACGATGCGCCGGTTGGCATCGAGCGTTTTCTTGGCAGCCTTCGCTTTGAGCTTGCCGATTTTGGCAACCTTGCCACATTTAATCCCGACGTCAGCGCCATAGCGTAGGGGCGGCTGTCAACAGAAAGTGTATTCGTGCCTCGCGTGTCTCGGTGCCCAACTTGCTCCTCCGGTCCTTTTGAGGTGATTACAATGCCATATCGGACCTTGTCAAAAGCCCCCCAGGACGAGGGTGCATAATAATTTCTTGGACATTGGGCTGATTGTTCTGCACCCAATAATGCCAATAACCAAATGATCTACTGTTCGCCACCCCGCACGGCACGGATGGGGAATTTGTTGGCCTTACTCAGTTCGTCGTCGGCGCCGTTGCTGAAGTCCACGCCCCACTTGAACTCCGGAAAGCCCACACTGGTAGTAGACGACCAGTAGGCGGAGAAGGCAGTGGTGGCAGTGGGGCCGAAGATTGGATTGATCGCAGGATCGAACACTCCATAATCCACAATACTCCGCAACTCCCGCACGTTCGGAATCCGCCAGTCGTGGTGCCCGGCATAGCCCGTCCCGCCTTCGTTGTTGATATTAACCAACCAGTCCCAGATTGTGTCGGTTGCGCCATCCCCAGACCAGGGATAGACCTTGTCCACATCATGCAGGGCCGGACACCTGCTGTCGCTGTCGTGGGAGCATTTCACCTCCCAGATAAGCCCGGTGTTCATATCCCCGACCGTGCCGTCATGGAGCACCTTATAATGCAGCGTGGCGCCACGCTGCAGGGTGCCGTCATCCGGGATCGCATCGAGGCCGGCGCCGTTGTGCTTATCGGCTTGATAGACCGTCGTTTGTCCCGTCGCTGGAAAGTTCCCGGCCCGCGCGGGTGTCACGGGCAGCAGTGCCCAGGACAGGAGTCCGGTTGCTAAGAGCACTACTTGTCCCAACCTCCGTCGCTGTCTATTCTCCGTCATGGTCTGTCTCCTTCCGTGGTATGTTGTTTCCTGTCCGCACTCTCCCGGTTTCTCACCCAGGCGGTGGGCAAGTGGGATGTGGCATCTTTCCTTTCTTATCCCGCGCTCCGGGCGGTGAACGTGATTGGCTGCGCATGGCCGTCCCTCCTCTTAGGCGTCCGCGGGCGATTGCACGTGCACGGTGCGTAGCATCTGCGTCATGAACGCCAGCAATTCCTCCAGCGAGTGGAGATGCGCGGCTTGCCCGGAGACTATATGCTCGACCCGGCCAGCCCAGTGTCCCCGGTCGACCTCAATGTCTGCGCTCAACTGCACGACAAACGCCCGGCGTACGGGCAGTGGGAGTTTCTCTGCTGATGCCTGAGTCATGTTCCTTCTCCATTGGGTGTGACCCCGTTCGCTTGCGAGTATTCTCGCTCTATGCGAGAAGGATAAGGGCTGAAGCAGCTCGAAGTCCTGAGATTATTTTGAGATTACTTTGAGATTACTTTGAGAGGCCTATGACGACGAGAAACCACTCTCCGAGCCTGCCTGTCTACTTAGATGTCGAAAATGAATTGATATGGGCGGGTGAGCAGCAACTGCGGCTGACCCCCAAAGCGTTTGCGGTCTTGCGTTACCTGATTGAGCGCAGCGGGCGGTTGGTGAGCAAAGAAGAGCTGCTGCGCGCCGTGTGGGCCGACACGATAGTCAGTGAGTGGGCGCTGACAACCTGCCTACGGGCGATCCGCAAAGCGTTAGGAGAGAAAGCGAAGACCCCACGGTTCATCGAGACCGTACACCGCCGGGGGTATCGGTTTATAGCCCCGCTCAGCACCCAGCCAGTAGCCAGTAGCCAGTAGGAAACACTCAGAAAACTCTCCCCTTCAACTGGCAACTGACAACTGGCGTCTGACAACTCGCTTGGTGGGTCGCGGGGCGGAGCTGGCACAACTGCACCGATGGTTAGAAAAGGCACTGGGCGGTGAGCGTCAGGTCGTGTTCGTGACGGGCGAGCCGGGCATCGGGAAGACCACCCTGGTGGAAGCCTTCCTGGTGGGGATTCGGGATTGGGGGTTAGGGGTTGGTCCCCTCTCTTCTCAAACTTTAAGTTCCAAGTCCCAAGTCGCAAGTCGTCTTACTCAGCACTCAGGACTCAACACTCAGGACCGGTCTTCCCTAGCCCCTAACCCTCAACACCCAACCCCTAGTCTGTGGCTGGGGCATGGGCAGTGTATCGAGCACTTTGGCGCGGGCGAAGCCTATCTGCCGGTGCTGGAAGCGCTGGGCCAACTCTGTCGCCAGCCGGGACACGAGCGCTTCATCGAGTTGCTCACGCGTTATGCTCCGACCTGGCTCGTGCAGTTGCCCTGGCTGCTCACTCGTGCCGAACAAGAAAGCTTGCAGCGGCAGGTTATGGGCGCGCCGCGCGAGCGGATGCTCCGTGAGATGGCCGAGCTGGTGCAAGCGCTGACGACCGAGGCACCGCTGGTATTAGTGGTAGAAGACTTGCAGTGGAGTGATTATTCCACCCTGGACTTACTCGCGTTTCTGGCACGGCGGCGGGAGACGGCACGGTTGCTCTTCGTTGGCACGTATCGGCCGGTAGACGTGATCCTGCGAGACCATCCGCTGAAAGGCGTCAAGCAGGAGATGGTGATGCACGGGCGGTGTGCCGAACTGCCGCTGGAACTGCTGACTGAGAAGGTCGTAGCAGAATATCTATCAGTGAGATTTGGCGAAGCGGCGGTGCGCGAACTGTCCCTCCAGGAGCTGGCACGGCGCATTCACCAGCGCACCGACGGCAATCCGCTGTTCATGGTCAACCTGGTTGATTACCTGGTGGCGCAGGGAGTGATTGTTCGGGAGGGAGGGAGCGACCGCACCCCTGTTCCGGTTGAGCCGGGGAGACTGAAGGAGAAAGTGGAAGCCCTCACGCTAGGAGTCCCTACGAATGTGCGACAAATGATCGCAGTGCAACTCGAAGAACTCACCCCTGAGGAAAGGCGCGTGCTCGAAGCGGCCAGTGTCGTGGGAGTGGAGTTCGCGGCCCCGACTGTGGCTGCTGCGCTCCAGGAAGGAACCGTGCGGGTGGCAGAGTGGTGTGAGGGACTGACGCGACGGGGGCAATTTTTGCGGCCAACCGGAGTGAGTGAATGGCCAGATGGGACGGTGACGGCCAGCTATGGGTTTCTGCATGCGTTGTATCAAGAAACGTTATACGAACAGGTGACCGCGACACGACTGGTGGAATTTCATCGCCGCATTGGTGTACGGCAGGAGACGGCGTATGGGGACCGAGTCGGAGAGATCGCGGCCGCGCTGGCGGTACACTTTGAAGAAGGGCGAGAGTATGGCCGGGCGGTGCAGCATTTGCAACGAGCGGCAGAGAACGCCTTGCAGCGGTCTGCTCATCGGGAGGCGATTAACCACCTCACCAAGGCCCTGGACTTGCTCAAGGTCCTGCCGGATACCCCTGAGCGCGACCGGCAAGAACTGACGCTGCAAATCGCTCTGGGTCCTGCCTGACCGCCACCAAGGGCTTTGCGGCCCCGGAAGTAGGGGCAGCCTATAACCGAGCCCGGGAACTGTGTCAGCTTGTCGGGGAAACCCCTCAGCTCTTCCCGGCACTCGTGGGACTGTGGTCGTTTTATCTGCTCCGGATAGAGTTGCCGACGGCGCGGGAACTCGGCGAGCAGATCCTCAGCTTGGCCCAGAACACTCAGGACTCGTCTCTCCTCCTGGAAGCCCATCGGGTGTTGGGAGCCTCCTCGTACTGGCTGGGAGAGTTCGCTCTCGCTCGCACCCACCTCGAGCAAGCGATTGCGCTCTACGATCCGCAGCAGCACAGCTCCCATCGTTTCCTCTATTGGGATGATCCTGGGCTGGTGTCCCTCTCGTATGCAGCCATGACCCTGTGGCATCTCGGTTATCCGGACCAAGCCCTGAGGAGGAGTCGTGAAGCGCTCGCCCTGGTCCGGGATCTTTCTTACCCTTTCAGTCAGGCTACTGTCCTGAGCTTGGCTGCCATATGTCATCAGTACCGCCGGGAGGAGAGCATCACCCAAGCGCAGGCAGAGGAAGCCATCACCCTCTCGACCGAGCATGGGTTTCCCTTGTGGGAAGCGATGGGCACCACCCTACGGGGCTGGGCGCTGGCAAAACAAGGACAAGGAGAAGAAGGGATTGCCCAGATCCGCCAGGGTTTGGCGGACTGGCAGGCCACGGGTATAGAGTTGGCACGGCCGTACTTTTTTGCGTTGCTGGCCGAAGCGTTAGAGAAAAAGAGGCAGCCAGAGGAAGGGCTTGCCGCGCTGGCCGAGGCGTTGGCGCTAGTAGACAAAATGGGGGGAAGTTGTAACGAAGCGGAACTCTATCGACTCAAAGGGGAATTGTCACTGAAGTCCGAAGTCCGAAGTCCGAAGTCTGAAGTCTGAAGTCCGAAGTCTGAAGTCTGAAGTCTGAAGTCCGAAGTCCGAAGTCTGCAGTCTGAAGTCCGAAGTCTGAAGTCTGGAGTCTGAAGTCCGGAGTCCGGAGTCCGAAGTCCGAAGTTACCAACCTCCAGCACACAATCCCGAGCACCCAAACGGAGGCGGAAGTCGAAGCTCGTAGGGTGGGCACCGCCCACCAAAAGGTGAGTAAGGCAGAAACGGTGGGCATTGCTACAAGAGAAGGCGAAGCGGAAGAATGTTTTTGGCAGGTGATCGAGATTGCCCGGAAGAGGCAAGCAGGGGAGAAGGACGCAAGCTCTAAGACCCCCTCCCCTCATGACATCTCTCCTAAAACTGAAAGATCACGCTCAAGATAGTTTCGTGGCGGCTGTCCCCAGGGCGCCCAAAACGGTCGCCAATAGACCAGGGTCCTGGGTCATGCGACCCAATCCTCCAATAAAAATCTTGCGTCAGGCGCAAAATAATGTGGTTGGAGAACAGGTAATCGACCGAGAGTCGGTTGTAGCCTCCGGTTGATATGGGATCGAAGGCGAAGACAAAGAGCGGCTGCCATAAGCCTCCAGGACCATAGCTGGTTGAAGCAGCAAAAGTCATGACGAACTCATCCTGGTTCAGCTTATCAGTGTTGACGCTGATAAAACGGTCATGAATTACCTGCCCGTCGTCGGTAAGAGCGTGATGTACAGATGGGGTCCCACGGAAGAAGCCGTTGTAATCGAGATAATGGCGCCAGAAAAATTGTCCGGTGAGGAAAAAAGTGCGGAGATGATTGAGCGGTCGAATCCAGCTGGGCCGGTCAAAGGCGAGCATTATAACGGTCCGTCGCACCGCATCGAAGCCGTTGTTGTCCTGATCGAAACGATGCGGAATCCCACTTTTGAGCCGGATTGGGACTCCGGTAGTCACCGCGCTTTCCACGCGAAAAACCGATTGGGTGTAGTGCTCCTCAGAGTAATTGGCGGCAAAGCCCACGACGTGAGAACGTGGGTTGACGAGGTTAATGACCGAGCACACGGTTCCTGGTGGGCATGAAGAAGCCTGTGCGGCGGCGAGGTCACGTCGCACTTTGACGCCGGTATCGGCCGAAAATGTGTAGTAATAATTCAGGCTAAAATCGATTCCGCGCCAGATGCCTTTCAAGCGCATGCCGGCCTGGCTGCTTTCCAGTGCCCGGTCAGGCTTACGGTCCAGTATAGTGGTCTGCAGGTTAAACAGTTGATTATTACTATTGACGAATGAGTTCGCACGCGCGCGCAGACCCTGGCCAATGGCTGCCCACGGCCGCCGCGGATCAGTGGTGACTTTATTCCGCTGAAAGTCCCACGGCACCCACACCGCTTCGACAAAGGACTCTTCCAGCGGGCCAATTTTGCCAATGTCATAGATCCCGCGCGCCATCCAGAGCGGAATCCGCACGTCCTCCCAGGCTTCGCGACTCCAGTGCCAGCGTAGGTCGAGGGGATTAATGACGTCGAGCGCGCGAAAATTGTCGGTTTCTCCCCAGGTCACCTGTTGGCGCCCGAGTCGCAACGAGAGCGGCGGAAGAGCAAGATCCACGTACACTTCGCGCAGTTTGTACTCGAATTTGCGTTTCTCTTTCTCCTGCTCGCTGAACTTTTTGCTGAACGCGTCGCCAAGGTCATAGATTGAATCGTACACCCCACGACCGATCACGGTTAATTTGGCGTCTTCCAGGAAGCTGGTGTGAAATCGATCGAACGCCTGGCCGTCTTGCAAAAAGTGGTAGCGGGCCTCAAGCTGCGCAGTGTTGCGCTGCATGATGAACTTCGCGTCTTGAAACATAGCGGTGCGCAGAATGTTTTCGGCCTGGACAAAACCTTCAAATTCCAGATCATGGCGTAACGCGATAATGCCCCACGACCTCGTGGGGAGTAACAGCGACAGTCAAAAAAGAGCGCCGACGAGCAGCTTGCGCAAGCCGAGCATAGAGCAATTCCCTCCTCCAAGAACGGGGAAAAGGCAGCAGGGAAAAATTGCTTTCCTCTCTGCCTTTCATACTGTTTAGTCTGAAACTGAGACAGTTCGGTCACTAGCAGAAAAATGCGGGTGTTGCCAGATAGATAACGAACTCAGCGCCTGCTGAGCTCTACAGCGGTTTTCATTCGCATGAGTCCTCTGCTGGGAGCGCGGGCGTCCCGCCCGCTTTGAACGGCGACCAAGAGGGTCGCGCTCCCAGGATACCGTCAAGGCAAATTGCTGTAGGAGGATGCTGAGACTGGCAGAGGATCACTCCTAAACCAAGATGCTTGAGATTGGTACGCTCGGGGTAGCGTGCGCTGTGCGCACGTCTTCCCTGTACGCCGCTAGTTTCGTGCGCATAGCGCACGCTATGGCATTCAGGCTCAGGTGCATGAGTGTACGAATCTCCTGCCGTCTCGTTTAGACTGAATTCACTGGCAGTCTGCAGAAGGGCAATCGATCAATTCAGCTTCAGTCAAAATGTACTGCACTCTTTCATCGTGAGCAGTCGCGGGGATATGAGACACGACCTGAAATGTGTGGGCTAGCGCCACACGCAGTGCGCCAGACAGAACTCCGCGAAAAGCACGGTCGTAATACCCTTTGCCTCGACCGAGACGGTGACCTTGTCGATCGAAGCCTACCCCGGGGGTAAGAACGATATCGGTCTCGTGCAAGGCAGCGAGTAATTCTTCTCCCGGTGGGATGAGAATACCAAAGGTGCCCGGGATGAGTCGGTCCCCAGGAGAACGGCGCACGAACTCCAGGTCCGCTCGGTCAGCGGTAATGCGAGGATAATAGACTGCTTTGCCCTGAGCGATGGTATCCTGCCAAATCAGTTCGGTTTGTACCTCGTTCTCGTCCGCGCTGTAGAGCACGAGGGCAGAAGCTTGCTGGAAGGGAGCGAAGGCACGCAGCCGTTCGGCGATGAGACGGCTCTTCGCTGTTACCTCGATAGGCGAGAGAGCACGTCTCTGGCTGCGTAAGAGTTTCCTGAGCTGTTTTTTCTCGTCGTGCATAATGAGTTTCGCGGGTTTGTTGAGTCTATAGAGTTTCTAAACCAAGATGCATGAGGTTGGTACACTCGGGGTAGCGTGCGCTGTGCGCACGTCTTCTCTGCACGCCGCTATTGTCGTGCGCATAGCGCACGCTACGGCATTCAGGCTCGGATACGTGAGTGTATGAATCTCTTGCCGTTCGGTTTAGGGTCTAGAGACTCTGTCTCCTAATGACTCAATGAACCCAATAGACTCAATAGACTCAATAGACTCAATAGACCCAACAAACCCTACAGACCCTAAGCTTTATCTTCGTTCCGGCAGCGTAAACGTCGCCTCGCCGATCAAGATCTTTTCGCCTTTTTGGTTCTCTTGCCAAATCTGGCAATCGAGCCGTGGCTCACCATTTTCGTGGTACTTGCGCGTGACGGTTCCACGGCAGGTGAGTAAGTCTTCCGGAAAGACATTGGCAGCAAAGCGGATCTTTGTTTTCCGTAAGTCACAGG
>JACQEL010000570.1 GCA_016200595.1 Deltaproteobacteria bacterium | reverse complement strand
GCCTTTTGGCGCAACGACTGCTGAGTTAGAAGGGCTGTTTGGTCAAGTGGGTGCGGTCTCGTCAGTCAATATCATTACAGACAAATTCACCGGGCGCTCTCGCGGGTTTGGCTTCGTGGAAATGGACGATAACCAAGAAGCTCAGGCGGCCATTGAGCGGTTCAACGGTCATGAACTGCAGGGGCGTCCCTTAACCGTCAATGAAGCGAAGCCCAAGGAATCCCGCCCAGGCGGCGGCCGTTCTTTCTCTGGTGGCGACGGCGGCCGGAGAGGGAACCGGACCGGTGGTGGTGGCGGTGGTGGTGGCGGTGGTGGCGGTTATGGCCGACGTCCGTAGAATCTCTGAGTATGGCGAGAAAGCATTTACGCTGCATGCGTTTTCTCGGATTCACTCCTTGTAAGTTGATAGCGTCTCCCTCAGGCAAAGCTCCTGAGAGCCACCCCCGTGTGCAGGAGCGTTGCCTTTTTGTTTTGATAGGAGGTTCAGTTGAGCGTACGACTCTTTGTTGGTAGCCTGCCCCCCCGTCTCTGTTTTCCTGAGCTAGAAGATCTCTTCACGCCGTTCGGCACGCTGGTGTCTGCTGAGTTGATGACCGACCCGACCACTGGGCGGTCGCGTGGCTTTGGCTTCGTCGAGTTGGAATCCGCCGAAGCTGCCCAGGCAGCCATCTCTTCACTGAATGGCTCGCTCGTAGACGGGCAGACACTAAGTGTAAAAGAAGCCAAGCCAGCGCGAGATATGATGCAGCCACGAGGCGGCGGTGAGCGTCCGCTCCCTATGGGGACGAGTACGGGTATGGACAGACCGCCTTCGGCTTCAGGCAGAGCCTCGGGTGTACGGTTGTTTGTCGGCAACCTCCCCTACACCGCGCGAGGCGCAGAACTGGAAAAGATTTTTGCTGAGGCGGGCAAAGTCGTATCGGTCAGCCTGGTCACAGACCGGGTCACCGGTCAATCAAAAGGATTTGCCTTCATCGATATGGGCTCGCGGGAAGAGGCGGCAGCCGCGATCAAACGCTTCGATGGCCGCGAGGCCCTCGGCCGCATGCTGAAGGTGAATGAAGCCCGTCCACCAGAGCGGCATAGTGGTGGTGGTGGCCATCATGCTTTCGGCGGTCGCCGCTAACCGCGAACTGCTTCACAGCCGATAAAAGACCAAACCGGTGAGCAGCTTAGGAAAGAAGTAAGTGGATTTCTGCGGCATGGTTTCTCCATGTCCGCACACCTCGGCGACCTGCGCGAACGTGGTGGGGTTAAGCAGGAAAGCGGCCTGACAGCGTCGCTCAGCTACCCACTGCAACGCTTCTTCCTCATCGGTGGTGTAGGCAAATTTCTGCTTTTGCACTTCCGCCGGAAGCCCAAGAAAGCGTTGAAAAACCACGTCGTGCAGCACGGTCACATCTAAAGCGCGCAAGGGCGCAGACACCGGGAGTCCCTGCGTCACCCGCTCGTCGAAGGATAACACCCAGTAATGGCTGGCGCCGGCTAAAACGCAGCCAATGTGCCGTTCCGGCCCAGGCGCTCGCAGAGCCGCAAAGAACGCGTGTCGATCAGTCGGGGAAAACAACGCCACCCGGAAGTCACGTTGCAACGCGGTCCGCAAGTGCTGCGGGCTCGCTAAGGGCCCTTCGCGTAAAAGGCGGTGCGTCGGCAGAATAACGACTCCGCCCTCCCTGACATTGGCCACATACGCCAGGACATAGTCAAACGGTTCGTCTCCACCGTTGCGCTTCTGCGCCGCCAGACGCTCAGCGCGATAGCGCAGGGCGGTCTCGTAGCGGTGATGTCCATCGGCAATAATCAGTGGTTCACGCGCCAGGCCGGCCGCTGCCTCAGCAATGAGTGCCTGATCGGTAATGCGCCACAGTTGGTGAAGGGTTTGCTGAGTATCTTGCACAGTGACCAGTGCCGGAGCTGTCAACTCCGGCGCTAAGGTCTGCCCCAGAGACCAGCCGGGCTTAGAGTAGAGAAAGAAAATTGGGCTCAGGTGAGCTTGGCACGACCGTAACAACGCCAGACGATCGCTCTTGGCGCTCTCAAATGTACGTTCATGCGGTCGGATCGTTTTTGCGGAAAATTCTTCTAGCCGTAAGGCCGCAAGTACACCCGTGCGTGTGTGACGCGATCCATCTTTCAGCGTAAATTCTTGCCTATAGAAATAGAGCGACGGTTCCTCATCCTGGATGAGCACGCGCTGGTCAAGCCAGTCATGAAACGTCCTGGCTGCCGCTGCGTAACGCTCAACGTCCTGATTCAGATCCAAGCGGACGGCGTTATAAGGACTGCTCAGATGCAGCACAGTCTGTTGTTCAGCCGAGATCACGTCGTAGGGAGGAGAGACGACCTGCTGCAGGTTGCCCACAACGGTGGGATTATAACGTATGCCACGAAATGGTCGAATCAATGCCATAGCTGATAAAGTACAGGAGATGCGAGACTGGAGACAGAGGGCAGAAAGAGGGAGAAAGGAGACTGATCACCCTTCATGAGTTGGTGGCTCGGGTGGAACATGTGTTAAGGCGCGTTGGCCGATGTCATGTCGGTAATGCATCCCGGGCCACGAGATCTGCCCTACCGCCCCATAGGCTGCGGCAATCGCTTCACTGATCCCTGCTCCGGTCGCAGTAACGCCGAGCACCCGCCCGCCCTTTGTCGCAAAGCTCCCATTTACTCCGGCTGTACCAGAGTGAAACACGACTCCCTCCTTCCACGTGCGTAGCGACTCGAGCCCGCTAATCGGCTGGCCCGTCTCGTAGGTTCCCGGGTAGCCTTCGGCAGCTAACACCACGCATACGGCGGGTCGTGGATCCCAAGAGAGCGTCACCTCTGCGAGCCTTTCGTCGATGACCGCCTCTATAACCTCAATTAAGTCGGACTGGAGTCTGAGCATGAGCGGCTGGCACTCGGGGTCACCAAAACGGACGTTGAACTCGAGGACCTTGATACTCTCTTGCTTAATCATCAGACCGGCATACAGAATACCCTTATAGGTAATGTGCCGCTGCTTGAGTTCGTTCACTACCGGAAGCAGGATTTCCTGTACGATGCGGTCCGCTAGAGCAGGAGTCACTAACGGTGCTGGTGAGTAGGCACCCATCCCGCCGGTATTGGGTCCCAGGTCTCCATCAAACACGCGTTTATGATCTTGGGCTGAAGCCAGCGGCAGCACGGTGGTCCCATCGACGAAGGCGAGAAAAGACGCTTCCTCTCCTTCGAGAAACTCTTCGACGACTACTCGGTCGCCGGCATCGCCGAACAAGCGGGCACGCATGAGGTCATCGATTGCTTCATGCGCTTCTTTGACGGTAGAACAGAGGAAAACTCCTTTCCCCGCCGCCAAACCATCGGCTTTCACGACGAGAGGAGCACCCACTTCGGACACATAGCGCTGGGCTTCAGCAGAATCGGTAAAGACACCGAAATATGGCGTGGGCACTCCCTGTTTTCGCATGATTTCTTTGGCGAACGCTTTACTTGCTTCAAGCTGAGCGGCTTGGCGGTTGGGGCCGAACACCCGCAGCCGATGAGCCTCAAACTCGTCTACCAACCCCAGGCTCAGGGGTAGTTCCGGACCAACTATGGTGAGGTCAATGTGTTCCTGTTCAGCAAAGCGTCGCAGGCCCTGCACATCATCGGGCGTAAGCGCCACCAGCTCCGCCAATTCGCCGATGCCCGCATTCCCTGGTGCACAATAGATACGCGTCACCCGCGGACTCTGGCGGATCTTCCACACGAGAGCGTGTTCGCGTCCGCCGCTGCCGATCACTAGGACTTTCATAACATCTAGTGACGGAAGTGACGCATGCCAGTGAAGATCATTGCCACTCCCTGCTCATCCGCCGCCGCGATCACCTCTTTATCACGTATGCTTCCGCCGGGCTGAATGACCGCAGTGGCTCCAGCCCGCGCGACGACATCGAAACCATCGCGGAAGGGAAAATAAGCGTCCGAGGCAACCACTGTCCCCTGGGTATCAAGCCCGAGGTCGTGCGCACGCGAGACCGCGAGCTTGGCCGAGTCCACGCGGCTCATCTGACCAGCACCGACGCCCACCACTCGATCGCTACGGGCGAGGACTATGGCATTCGACTTGACGTGCTTGCCGACGCGCCAGGCAAAATCCAAGGCCTGGTACTCTTCCGTGGTCGGTCGCCGCTGAGTCACAACCTGGCAATCCTCTACACGCACACGCCCGAAGTCACGTTCCTGCAGCAACATGCCGCCAACCACCGGCTTCGCTTCCAATCGTGCAGGTGACAGGTGAGGTAAGGTCGGGATTTCCATCAGTCTAATGTTGAGGAGCCGCTTCGACGAGGCCAACATTTCTACCGCTTGCGCAGAAAAGTGTGGAGCGAGAAGAATCTCCAGAAACCCCTCTTGATAGAGGTTCAGAATTTCTTGCGCGGTTTCACCATCTACTTCACGGTTGAGGCCTACAATGCCACCAAAGATCGAGACTGGATCACAGGCCCGGGCCTTGCGGAAAGCCTCAGCCAGAGAAACCGTCGAGGTTGCCGCTCCACAGGGATTGGTATGTTTAATCGCTACCGCCGCGATCTCATCGAACTCTTTCAATAACTCGAGAGTCGCGTTGGCATCGACGATATTG
>JACQEL010000558.1 GCA_016200595.1 Deltaproteobacteria bacterium | reverse complement strand
TCTCATATAGCAGCTCAATCATTTCCAGACACCCTTGAGTTGTCGCGTGGTGGCCGGTACCGAAGGCCATACTGGGATCGATGACAATGACGATACGATCGGTGTCTGTGGGGATCGGTTCCCAGGGCGGCAACAGCAGGAAACGTTTACCGACCTCTATGGGTGGAAAATGCTCGCGCCAGCGGTCTTGCCAGGCCTCGCTGGTGATCTCAGTCAGGCGCGGGGCTGGCTGGCCTAACGCAGGAGATACGATCGCTAATTGAGCGAGGTAGCGGGTCAGGGCAGCAAAGAGGACCGGGCCCGAAGCTTCGCTGGGAAAGAAGCCTTGTACCTCGACTGAAGAAGACTCTGGCTGTGATAGGTCACGCACTCCTTCCACCACACCGGTAGAGCCTAATTCAACCAAGAAATTGGCCACCGCTTCTACTGCCTCGTGTGGAACAGTGACCGAAAGGCAGTGCCAGCGCTGAAAAGTCCGGGGTCCGGCGTCCGGCGTCCGGCGTCCAGACGCTAGAGCCTGAGGCGTCGAATCTGAAGATTGAGTTAAGGGAGGAACAGAGTAACTCGCTTCATTTTTCATCGCTAACTCTGCACTGTTATGCCCTTAAACTCTTTTGACTTCGGACATCGGACGCCGGACTTCGGACTTCGGACATCCTACCGTCCGACGACCACAAGTGTAGAGGCCGTGTCATCGAAGTACGTGCGAGCCACACGCTGTACGTCCTCCACCGTGACTGCCTCGATTGCCGCGAGGTAGCGGCGACCGTTCTGGTAGCCGAGACCGTACAGTTCGTTGAAGGCCATTTCCTCACTCTGAGCACCATTAGATTGGAGCGAGATTTCAAAACTACCGGTGAGATACTTCTGGGCTTGTTCCAATTCTGCTGGGCTGGCGAGTTCCTCCCGTATCCGTGTGAGTTCCGCCCGAGCAGCGGTGGTGGCTTCTTCCACTTTATTGGGGTCAGTGCCCACGTACACGCCGACGACGCCCGGCGCCAAGCCTTCAACCCCGAAAGCAGTCACCGAGTAGGCCAAAGCGCGCTGCTCGCGGAGTTCATAGAATAAGCGCCCACCTTGGCGAGAGAGGATCGCTTCCAACACTTTGAGCGGATACCGATCCGGGTTCGCCAAAGTCACCCCCGAAAACCCCAAAACGATGTGGGCCTGCTGTTTATCCATTGCTTTATGACGCCGACGTATGGTCGTCGGGCGTGGGTCCGACGGCGGTAAAGCTGGTGCGGCGACAGCCGCCGACAAGTCCATCAATGCCTCGCGTAAGTGAGCAGTGACCTGTTCGGTGTCTACGTCACCCACGACGCTGATAACCAGCCGTTCAGGGTTGAGCAGTCTGCGGTAGTAGTCGATGAGTTGTTCGCGTTGCAGGGCGCGAATGCTCTCCTCGCTGCCCAGGACCGAGAAGCGATACGGATGGGTCGTGAAAAGGGTTTCATAGAACAGATCAAAAGCCATTTGGGCGAGGTCATCCTCGCGGTTCTTGAGTGCCAGCAAAATCTCGCGCCGCCGTTTTTCTACTTCCTCGGCAGGGAAGGTTGACTGCAAGAGGGTATCGAGGAACAAGTCGAGGGCATTATCGATGCGTGGTGCGGTAAGAAACGAACCGGAGAGACCCAGACTGTTGCGTCCGGAAAAGCCGCGCAAACTGCCGGCCAAAGATTCGACCGCCTCGGCCAGTTCCAGGCGTGAGAAACGCTCGCTTCCCCGGGTGAGCAGGCCAGCCAGCATATTGTTGATACCCATGTTCTGTTCGTTCTCGAACAACGACCCGCCGAGCATCACCGCTTGTAGTGCCATGACCGGGACGGCATGATGCTCCTTGATGATCAGGCGTATGCCGTTGTCGAGGGTAGTGAACGAGATCCGTCCGTCGCGCTTAGCCGCAGGCAACCCCGCCGGTGCCGGTTGTGTATCGAGCCGCTCACACAGGTCTTGGACTTCTGCCGCAGTTGGTAAGGAGGCCGCTGCCGTCGCGCCGAGGAGGACGAGAGAGAGGGAGTTCGCGGAGAAGTAACGCTGGGCGACGCGTTGAATATCTTGCCGAGTGACTGCAGCTAACCCATTCAGGTACTGATGCTCGTAGTCCGGATCCCCGAAGACTGTGAGGAAAAATCCCGACTGGCGAGCTTGTCCCTGAACCGTCTCACGGCGATAAATGAAATCGCTCTCCAAGTTGGTGCGAGCACGGGCAAGTTCTGTGGGAGAAACCAACACTTGCTTGCAACGAAAGAGGGCAGCCAGGATCTCCTCCAGGGCTGGGCGTATCTTATCCTGCTCCAGAGCAGCTGCTGTGATGAACAGACCCGCGTCTTGTGGGGTATAGGCGTGGGCGGAAATCCAGTTCACTAATTCTTTGTCGGCTTGCAGGGTTTGCACGAGCCGTGAACTCTCACCGCCGCCCAGGATGTAACTGAGCAAGTCAAGGGCAAAGACATCTTCGTGCGTAGCTGAGGGCACTGGGAAAGCGAGGTAGAGATAAAACTCCTCGACATTCATGTCGAGCACCGAGAGCCGTAACGCTTGCTGTGGGGGCTCAGGGGTTCGTGGACGGACGGGCAGCGGCACGGGCAGCTGACTGGCAAAGGCGCGGGCGACCTCCTGGCGAGCGGCGTCACGATCGATATCACCGACGATCACGAGAATCATGTTATTTGAGTGATACCAGCGTTGGTAGAAATTGAGCACCCGTTCGCGATTGAGGGCTTCAATCGTCTCGCGATAACCAATCACCGGGCGGCCATAAGGATGAGTCGTATAGGCCAAGCGAAATAACTCGGTGGCGGCGCGTGAAGTCGGCGAATCTTCTCCGCGCTTCCACTCCTCCATAACCACATGGAGTTCTTTCCCCAATTCGTGAGGGTCGAAGGTTGCGTTCTGCATGGCGTCGGCAATGATGTCGAGGCCAGTGGCAAAGTGGCGGGACGCCAGGATCAGGTGGTAGACGGTATGATCGGCCGTGGTAAAGGCATTGATGTGTCCGCCCGAGGATTCGACTTCGGCAGCGAGGGCACCGACCGGACGGCGACTTGTGCCTTTGAAGATCATATGTTCGTGGACATGGGCGGCCCCAGCCACATCCGGAGTCTCGTCGGCACTGCCGGCTTTGACCCAGATTTGGATCGCCACAACTGGGGCAAAATGGTCTTCCTGGATGACGACCTGTAAGCCGTTATCCAGGGTGAAGAGCAAGCGGTCTGTCGCCGAGGACGAAGAAAGGACGATATCAGGAGCATGAGTCATAGCTTTTCTGTGTCTCATAACCCCTGAGTCGAGTCAATCGACGCTGGGTGCAGCAACGCCAGAAAAAACGAGTAAGAGGTAACCTTATCGGGAAGGAATGCGAGGAGGGGGACTTGAACCCCCACGGGTTTTACCCCACTAGCCCCTCAAACTAGCGCGTCTGCCAGTTCCGCCATCCTCGCAAAAAGATTAGAGTTTTGGTGGGAAAGATTGCATCAGCCACCGTTATGGTGCAGGGATCATACCTGGGTAAGAAGCACTGGTCTAGGGGGGATTTCGACCACAGCGGAGCACGATGACAGCTTTCGTTATTGCCGCTCCCCACAGCGCAGTGGGAAAGACTACGGTGACCCTGGGTATTCTCGCGGGGTTGTGTAGACCACCGTGAAATTGCGGCTAAACATGGGTTGCTCGCCTAAGCTACCGTGCATAGGGACTGGGCATGCCCGGTCCCTACGGCTCAAGGCTTACAGCGATTTTGTCTGGCATGAGTCCTCTGCTGGGAGCGCGGGCGTCCCGCCCGCTTTGCAGGGCGACCAAGATGGTCGCGCTCCCAGGACACAGCTAAAGGCAAATTACTGTAAGTTATTACCCCACTGGTATTAGCGACGGTGGCATGGCGGGAATCGGCCGCGCTCTATCACCGCCTCTGCTGAATTTACGGCGGAAAGCCCACCGGGCAACTCGAGCCATGATGGCGGGTTCGAAAAAGGCTGAAGGTGATTTGAGCATGTTCAGCACTTCACCAACGCGGCGGTGCAGCACCAGATCATCTCTCCCGGCTTGGAATAGTGTATCGAAGTAGGGGCTGAATAGTTTTCCTCCAGCTGGGCGTCGGCCCTCGGTCTCTGGAAAGCGAAAGTCTGCTCCAGTCGCAAGCATCCACGGACTAGTCTGAAAGCGTCCCTGAGCGCGGAAGAAGTGGCGTGCGAGTTCAGGGTTCAGGGGCCCATATTTCTTGAGGCAGTCGGCGAGGATGGTGGCCGAAACCGTCCCAGTTGTCATCCCTTGTCCATAGACCGGGTTGAAGGCACAGGCGGCATCGCCAACCGCGATAAAGCTATCCAGCCGCCCTTGCCAGCGGTCGTAGTGACGAAAACGGTTCGCCATAGCACGGTTGCTGTAGACTGGAGAAATAGGCTCTGCCAAGCGAACTGTTTCAGCGAGGACTGGAGAGCGCAGGGTTTCGAGTGCCGCCATGAACTCGGCCTCGTCACTAGGCGGATAATGCTTAGCCACGCCGCCGAGAGTAACAAGCCAGCGTCCCTGTTCAAGCGGGAACAGCACGCCAGCCAGCATGTGCTCGGGTGCCTTGAGGTCGATCCAAATTCCTTTCCACCACCATTCGCGCGGCCAGCGGCTGGGATCGGGTGCCTTGAACCAGCGAGAGCTGTAGCCGGAAAAAGAATCGACGACGCTCTCTTGCGGTGGTTCCACGCCGAGGGCACGGAACCATTCTGGAGCTTTCGAGGCACGGCCGCTGGCGTCAACAATGAGATCGGCCTCAAGGCGGGAGGCGGCCCCGCCGTCGAGTGGGCAGAGCTGCACGCTGGTCGCGCGGAGGTGACCCGTGCGAACCGCGTCGATCCCTGTAACGGTGGTCCGCTCTATGAGGGTAACGTTGGGCAACTTGCGGAACAGCCCACGTACGACCGATTCGAGCAGATTACGGCTGGCGAAGAACAATCGTAGCCAGTCGGATTCACGTGCTGCCCAACCATCCACACGCAGGGTGGCGAAGTCCAGGCCAAAATCGAGTTCGTGCGCCCCTTGGTCACACATCAACTGATCGAAGCCGGGGAAGAGTCGCTCTAATTCTTGCCGTCCACGCGCTAGCAGCGCGTGGACATGACGGCTCTGGGGAACGCCTGGCCGTTCCAAAGCCCCATCTGGGTAGGTATCGCGGTCGATTACCGTGACTCGCTCAAAAAAGTCACTCAGAACCCGACCAGCGCTTAAGCCCGCCAGACTGCCACCAATCACTACTGCATGTCTCTGTGCCACAAATTCCTCCTGAGTCAAGTGCAAGGACTTCGGTAGGGTGCGCTTCGCGCACCGATAAAGTGGTGCATGAAATGCACCCTACCTTAAGCTGAGGGCTCATTTCTTCTTATCGGCCAAACCATTGAAGACGACATCTAATGACTGCTGTACGGCTCCAGCGAGGTCGAACTTGCCTCCACAGCGCACCCATTCGGTGATGATGGCAAAGTAGGCTGCGGTAATGATGCCTGCGGCCAAGCGCGGTTCCACGCGGTGGCGCAACTCACCGCTTACCTGTCCCTGACGCACGACAGTGGCTAGCAGATACACGAGATCCCGACTCTGTTCCGTAGCACTGACGAGCGCTGTGGGACGAGTCATGACTTCACGCACGACCAGCCGGACGATGTCTGCGTGTTTCAGCGTACGTTCAGCCAGAAAGCCGAGCATTTTCCGCAGCGCCGAAATTGCGCCGCTCCGGTGAGCGCTCAGAACCTCTTCTAGTTCTCCAGTGACTTGTGCTCCGTATTCGAGTAAGAGAGCGTCCTTGGTCGGGAAGTGCAAAAAGAACGTGCCTTTGGCGACATCAGCGGCCTGACAGATGTCCTCGACCGTAACCGCATCGAAGCCGCGCACGACGAACAACTCCATCGCCGCCCGATAAATCTCCTGCCGGGTGCGTTCCTTTTTCCGTTCTCGCCGCGAGCGTGGCGCAACCGTGACGGCTGGTGCGGGATTTTCTTTTATGTTCTCTGGCATATTAATGTACTAAAGTCTAATTAATGACTGAAGTCTTGTCAAGCTCTCCCAATTTATAACGGCCTGTACCTGAGTATACGGCATATCATTTTTGGAGTGCGGGAGCCGTGCTCCCGCTTTCGCTGGGCGAAGCCAAGCTTCGCTCCCAAGCCGCGTGCAGCATGGCTGCACGCATAACAGGCGCAAGCATGGCTTGCGCACTCCAAACGGTTGACAGTTGGACAGATCTGGCAGGATAATTGCCCCTCAAGCGAGAGGAAGAGGAAAGGTACATATGGCTGCAACGACTGTTGAACGTAAACTCACCGCCATCCTGAGCGCTGATGTCAAAAGCTACAGTCGCCTCATGGGCGAGGATGAGGTCGGTACGTTACGCACGCTGACTGCTCACCGTGAGGTGACCGACTCCTTCATCCAGCAGCACCGAGGCCGGATCGTCGGCACCGCGGGGGATAGCATACTGGCCGAGTTCGCCAGTGCAGTCGATGCGGTGCAGTGCGCGGTCGAGATTCAACAGGCGCTCAAGAGCAAAAATACCGAGTTACCCTCTGACAAACGGATGGAGTTTCGCATCGGCATCAACGTGGGTGATGTCATCGTCGAGGGGCCACAGATTTACGGAGACGGCGTGAACATCGCCGCCCGCTTGGAGGCGTTAGCTGACGGTGGTGGGATCTGTATCTCAGGCACTGTCTACGATCAGGTCGAGAACAAACTGACCTTGAGCTACGAATCTCTAGGCGAGCAGACGGTCAAGAACATTGCCAAGCCGGTACGGGTGTATCGGGTGGTGGAGCCGAAGACGACTGCCACAATGCAAAACAAAGGCGAGGTTGACGCACCCCTCCTGCCCTTGCCAGATAAGCCTTCTATTGTGGTGTTGCCCTTCGTGAACATGAGCCAAGACCCGGAGCAGGAATACTTTAGCGACGGCATCACGGAAGATATTACCGCTGACCTCTCGAAGATCTCCGGCCTCTTTGTCATCGCCCGCACTTCGGCCTTCGCCTATAAGGGCAAAGCAGTGAAAGTGCAAGATGTAGGGCGGGAAATGGGCGTAGCGTATGTGTTGGAAGGCAGCGTCCGCAAGGTGGGCACCCAAGTGCGGATCACTGCCCAGTTGATCGACGCCACGACAGGCTTTCACCTGTGGACGGAGCGGTATGACCGGCCATTGCAGGACATTTTTGCTCTACAAGATGAGATCCGGCAGAAGATCGTGCTAGCGCTGAAAGTGAAGTTGACACCCGAAGAGCAGGAGCGGTTCCAGCGTGCCCCCACCAACAACCTGGAGGCGTATGACTTCTACTTGCGCGGGC
>JACQEL010000557.1 GCA_016200595.1 Deltaproteobacteria bacterium | reverse complement strand
CGTTGTCTTCAAAGCTCCGGCCGTTATACAGCTTGCCTTGATACTCCACATGACAGAGGGCATCCATATGGGTCACGGTCACCCCGTGATAAACCATACCCACATAATCAACTGCGGCTTTGGAACCGCCGCGTCGGACAGGACAGAGCATGTGGTAGTCTAACGTCGGCTGTGGCGTGAGATCCCGCGCCAGCGAGACGACGCGCCCGCTCCGGGCCAAGGCGACCGCCGCCGCCCGCTTCTCCGGGGTAATCAGATTGAAGGTGCCCCGCTGATCATCGTCTCCCCAACGGCCCCAATTATTGAGACGCTCAAAGTATTTCTCCACCTCAGCTTGTGTCGGCGGTTTCCACTCCGGCATAGTCCCACCTCCTGATCAGATTTTCTCTATTGTGGGTTTGTTCCAAGAGCGACTTGTTCGTCAAGACTCGAATATGCGACCTGTGTCCGAACGGTTGATTTCGGACTGCCTTGGGGGTAAGTGGCTGTGTGAGGATAAAAGGAGGGCATTATGGCGGGACCGTTAGCAGGCATACGAGTTCTGGATTTCGGCATGGCCGCGGTTGGACCGCTGGCTGCGACCTATCTCGGGCTCCTGGGCGCTGACGTGATCAAGATCGAGCAACCGACCGGGGACATCGTGCGTCGCCCCAGCGGCCCGACCATGCAAGGCATGGGGATCACTTTTATCGCCAACAATTACACCAAACGCGGGCTGTGCTTGGACCTCAAGAAAGACGAGGAGCGGGAAATAGCTTGTAAGCTGATTGCAACGGCTGACGTCGTTCTCGACAACTTTCGCTCGGGCGACATCATGGAGCGATTGGGTCTGGGGTACGAGGTGCAACGCCAGATCAATCCGCAGATCATCTATCTGCAAGCCTCGGCCTATGGCAATCGCGGTCCGTGGAAGGGCATGCTCAGCCACGAATGGATGACGCAGGCCGCGGGCGGATATACGAGCCTCAATGGAAAACTGGGGGGCGAGCCGGAATTCCTGCGCGGTACGGCTAATTTGGACTGGAATGCGGCTATGATTAATTGTGTTGGCCTGCTCGCTGCTTTGTATCTGCGTCGCAAGACCGGGCGTGGCATGAAACTGGAGACCTGTCAGTTACATTCCACCATTTTGGCCGGCCTGACACGCTACGCTGAGTATTTCGCTACGGGTGCCGTCCCTGGCCCTCTGGGGAGTGCTCGCCCCAATATTGTGCCTGACCAGGCCTTTCCCACAGCACTGGGGTATATCAGCGTATCGGCGGTTCATAATGGGATCTGGACGCGGCTGTGTGAAGCCCTCGGACGGCAAGAGCTGAGCACCGACCCACGATTTGTCTCCAACGCTGAGCGAGTCAAAAACCGGGAGGCTTTGATTCCTCTTCTTGAAGAGACCTTTAGAAAGAAGGCCGCGTGGCAGTGGGAACAAGCCCTCAAAGCCCACGGTGTTCCCTACGCTCTGTATCTGCGCGACAAACCGCGCAGCCATTTGGTCTATGAACACCCGCAGACCCAGGCAAATCAGATGATCGAGACCATCGACACCCCCTGGGGTCCGTGCCGGGTGAGTCGAGCGCACTGGCGGTTTAGTCAAGCTACGACCACGATTCCACGACCCGCGCCAAAGCTCGGCGAGCATCAAGAGGAAATTTTGCAAGAGCTTGGCCTGACGGCAGTACCGACCCGCGCGTCTGCCGCGTGATCCGTGGCCTGCTGAATAAGGGGGATGTATGACCCTGGCACTTGCAGGGATCAAGGTGATCGATGTCTCACAGGGTGTTCCTGGTTCGCTCTGTTCCATGACCCTCGGTGACCTGGGAGCCACGGTCACCAAAATAGAACCGCCGGGTGGAGACTGGCTGCGGGAAGTCGGCCCCTTCACCCACGGTGAGTCGGCCCTGTTCATGCGGCTCAACCGCAATAAAAAGGGCGTGTGCGTGAACCTCAAGGAGAAAGCCGGCCAGGAACTTGTCCGCCGCCTGGCTAAAAGCGCAGACGTCTTCATAGAGGGGTACACTGCAGGTGTAATGGAGCGACTCGGGCTCAGCTATGACACCCTGTGTAGAGAAAACCGAGGACTGATCTACTGCTCCATCTCTGGATATGGGAGTCGCGGCCCTTTGGCAGACACACCCGCAACCGAACTCGATCTTCAAGCCTTCGTGGGAAAATTTCGTCATTTGGGGAGGCCTGAGGAACCGCCGCTACGAGTTGGTTTTGACATCATCGCCTCCAATGCGGCCTGGGCGGCCTGTCAGGGCATCATGGCGGCCTTGTATTCGCGGGAGTTAACGGGCGCAGGCCAACGAGTGGAAACCTCGCTGCTTGATGCCGCGGTCGCGATTATGCAGTGGACCATCGCCGCGGAAACTACGCCGGACGCGTGGAGAGCCCGGCCGATCTCAGGCTACACCGAATCGCCAGACCACGGCTTTGAGTGCAAAGATGCCCATTTCCTCATGGACTGGGGCAATCAGAATGATTCCTGGCAGACGCTGTGTAAAATGCTCGACGCCGAGCACATCGCCACTGACCCCAGATTCAATGAGTGGTTCAAGCGACTCAATAACAGGGCTGAGCTAGCAGAGGAATTGAAGCCATTTCTGGCCAAGTGGAGCTTTGACGACTTGCAACAAGTAGTGCAGGGTATGGGCGGCACGATCGTGCGCATGAACAGCGCAGCCACTCTGCTGACCGGTCCGCAAGTCGCAGCCCTGGGGATTGTCAAAGAATTGGACCATCCTATAGCGGGAAAATATCAAACCATTGACGTGCCGTGGCTCTGCTCCGAACCGATAGCCGAGCTATCCCCTGTACCTGCGCCTAGTCTGGGGGAGCATAACGAAGAGGTGCTGAAGAGTCTGGGGTACACTGTTGAGCAAATCGGGCAGCTCGGGCGTGCTGGAGTCGTCGGTCAATAGTCCTGCGAGTAAGGCAACTGGAGTAATGAACCAGTTACTGGTGCATTACTGTGTGGACGTGAAACATCCGGATGTGAGCGGTGCAGAGCACCTAGAGATGCTGAGGATTCGAGACAAGTTGGCTGACATTGAGTCGACTCTGAGTCTAGAGGAACAGCTGAGGCTGGCTGAGGCAGACCGGGCGCTTGTGGCGCAAGCGGACACTTTTTCACAGGAACTTCTGCGGTTCCTGGACCTGGCCGGGCACCGCCTGGCCCATCGCATTCCACCAGAGCGATGGTGGTGGTATCTGGATGTTATCCGCTATGTACCTTGCCGAGAACCTGTGACACCTACTCCGTAATTCACCTCTTGCAGACTTAAATCAAAACACACGACATTCGTACACCTTACGACGTGACTATTCAGCCTTGTCATTCTGAGCGCCGCGAAGAATCTCAGTTCGAGACCCTTCGTTTCACTCAGGGTGACAGACCTGGTGTGCCACTCTTTTGTGGTCTGATTTAGATGGGTAGGGTGGGTCACGACCCACCCTACGGCTCTCTAATACGCCGAAAGTCCTCCATCGGCCGGGAGGATAGCGCCGGTGATCATGCGCGCCTCGTCCGAGGCGAGAAAGAGCGCGACGCGCGCGATGTCTTCGGGCTCACCCACCGAAAACGGATACCGCTTGAACTGGGCTTTGATGGCCTGTGCCTGTGGGCTGATAGCTGGTGCATCCGGAGTGTCGCCGAAGCGCTGCTTTACCCGATCGGTCATCACGAGCCCTGGCCCGATCGCGTTAGCGCGGATGCCATATTGCGCGTATTCGCCAGCCAGCGCTTTGGTGAACGCAATAATGCCACCCTTGGCCGCGACATAGACATGACCGGCAAACGACCCGCGGAGCGCGGCTACGGAAGTCATGTTGACGATCGCTCCTCCGCCGGCTTTGATCAGTTCGGGAATGCCGTGGCGGCAGCAGAGAAACGTGCCGAGCAGATCGAGCGACTGAGTGTGCTGCCACACCCACATGTCTACGTCCGTCACTCGCTTATCTTGCGCCACCGATCCTCCGGCACAGTTGTAGAGAATATCCAGCTTGCCGTAGCGGGAGACGGTCTGCTGGATGGCATGTTTGACACTTTCTTCCTTCGTCACATCCGTTTCAATGAAGCTCGCATCACCTCCTGCGTCACTCACTAATTGTTCGCTGGCACGGCCGAGTTCCGGTTTGAGTTCGGCAATCACGATCTTGGCTCCTTCTTGTGCAAAGAGCCGGGAGGCAGCTCGGGCGATGCCCGAGCCCGCGCCGGTAATAAAGGCCACTTTGTCTTGTAGTCGTCCCATGATTGAGCCCTCCTTTTTCAGTACAGTACCTGCTCTTCTTTTAACTTGGCAATTCCCTGCTCCGAGTAACCCAGCACATCGCGCATCACCTGGTCGGTGTCCTGCCCTAGTAGTGGCGCAGGTGTGCGCACCCCATTCGGTGAATTGGTGAGGAGCCAAGGAATCCCGGCGTGGGTGTAGGTGCCGACCTCCGGGTGTGGCAGTCGCACAAAAAAGCCACGTTCGGTGAGGTGCGGGTCCTCAGCCAGATCTTTGCTGTTCATCGAGGGAAAGGCGGCGACCCCCGCGGCCTGTAACGTCCGCGTGACCTCCCATTTATCGCGCGGTTCCGTCCAGAGAGTCAGCAACCGCTCCAATTCGTCTTCGTGCGCCTTGCGGTCGCGCGCAGTGCGAAACCGGACGTCGGTGGCGAGCCGCGGCTGCTCGATCGCCTGACACAACGCTTGCCACTCTTCCTCCGTGCCGCAGGCGATCGAGACCCATTCATCCTCACCGGCACAACGAAAACAGTTGTGGGGTACCATCCAGGGATCGCGATTACCGCGTCGCGGCGGCTGGGTGCCATTCATGACATAGTCCATCCAGCCTTCGGGCACTAAGGCGGCTACCGCCTCCCATAGTGAGATGTCGATGTATTGGCCGTGGCCGGTGCGTTGCCGCGCCGCCAGCGCCGCACAGATCGCGACCGCGGCGTTGATACCGGCGTTAGGATCCCCGTAGGAAATCCCCACTTCCTGTGGGGGACCACCCTCATAGCCGGTCAACGAAGAAAGGCCGGTCAGCGGCGCAATCGCTGGACCGTAGGCCATATAGTGACGTTGCGGACCGGTGTGGCCGAAGCCGGAGATGGACGCCATGATGATGTCCGGCTTGATCTTTTTGAGATCTTCGTAGCCTAGTCCTAGATGCTCCATCACGCCGGTGGCGAAATTATCGATCACCACGTCGCTCTTTTTGATGAGTTCCTTGGCCAGGGCGATTCCTTCAGGTTTGGTACAGTTCAGCAGGAGACTCTTCTTCCCTCCCTGTGCCCACTGGTTGAACAGCGCGGACCGATTCACTCCGGGTTTCATGTCTGGCGGGCGGATCAGCAACCGACGGGTGAGATCAAGGCGAGCTCGGGATTCAATTTTGATCACTTCCGCCCCCAGATAGGCGAGATGCATAGTGCAGAAGGGACCAGCCCATACCCAAGTAAAGTCCGCCACGCGAATGCCTTCAAGGGGAAGACGGTCTGGGGAAGTCCGAAGTCCGAGGTCCGAGGTCCGAAGTCTCTCTGGATCTGTCTTGACTTGCCCGAGACTTGTTTTGGCTTGATCGAAGCTTGCTTTGACTTCCCCATTATGCTGGCCAAGCAGCGGGGCGGGACGGCGAATTTGCCACCAGGGCTCACGCAGTTGATACGGTGGCCCTAGGTGGGTGAGCGTGCCGATACGAGGATGAGTCACGTCAACGAAGAAGTTTCGCGCGCGCAACTGTTCCTGGGTGGCGAGGTCGGCCATGGTAAACACCGGCGCAAAGCAAATGCGCTTTTCTTGGCCCGCGCGAAATAAGTCTGCAACTCGCCACCCCTTGATCCAGTCTTCCAGGTGCGTCCTTAACTTGTCCTGGTTTTTGGTTCGCTGAATAGCGTTTTTAAAAATCTCCCCCGTGCTCCATTCGGGATTGCCCATCAGGGCTGTCAATCGCTGCCATTGATCTTCTTCTGCAACTGCGACAAAAATACGACCGTCCTGGCACTCGAAGATCCCCCAGGGGTCCTGCAGACGTTTCCCCAGCCGGGAATTGACACGACCGAGATACGTATAAGAAATAAGGTGATGCTCTAGAAACGAGGCGGTGTAGGCTTGGACGGAGAAGTCGATGTGCTCCCCTTTGCCCGTTTGTAGCGCACGGTAGTAAGCCGCTAAGGCTGCGGTGGCGGCAGCGAGAGCACTTTGAAAATCGGTCTGCTGGTCCGCTGCTTTG
>JACQEL010000556.1 GCA_016200595.1 Deltaproteobacteria bacterium | reverse complement strand
CCTGCTGGATGCTGGCACGCCGTATTGGTGCCATCGCACTGATCGAGCGTGCAGGGATTGCTATCAGACGGACAGGACGTCCCTGCAAGGATGGCGTTCGCCGTGTGCTGGCACGCCGTATTGGTGCCATCGCACTGATCGAGCGTGCAGGGATTGCTATCAGACGGACAGGACGTCCCTGCAAGGATGGCGTTCGCCGTGTGCTGGCACGCCGTATTAGTGCCATCGCACTGATCGAGCGTGCAGGGATTGCTATCAGACGGACAGGACGTCCCTGCAAGGATGGCGTTCGCCGTGTGCTGGCACGTATTGGCGCCATCGCACTGATCGAGCGTGCAAACATTACCATCATCCGGACAGCCCGTCCCTGCAGCCGCGAACGCATCAGCCGGACAGTTAGCGTTTCCTCCGGTACACGACTCAGCCGCGTCACAGACGCCGGCCGACGGTCGACATACACTGATCGGTTTAAATGTACACGAGCCTGTACAGCAAGTGCCCGCTGTTCCATTTCCACTCAGACCACCTCCCAGGTCACATTGCTCGCCAGCATCAAGCACGCCATCACCGCACACTGGGACGGCGTTTGCTGACGTGTTCCACCCTTGCAAAACACAGACGGAGACCAAAACGAAGAAGCTGAGCTTCAAAAGCCATGCGAGGCTCTCTGCTCGTAGCTTCTTCCGACTTTCGCTTACAGCAGTGTTCAATATTGATTGGAGCGTCTCTTCAGTAAATCTCTCCATACCTTGTCCTCCCTCTGTAGTGGTATAAGGTACTCCCTTAGCATAAAAGGGAACAAAAAAGCAAATCAATTGAGCGCCCAGCGTTCTTATTTTGCTTGTCCAGAAAGGCGAGAACCCAACGCCTGGCAGGCAGGCGTGTAGTGCGGTCATGATGAGAGATTGCCTCTCTCTCATGTCTGTATCTGGGTTGCGTGTCCCCGAACGGCTTGGTAGGTTGCTGGCACTTCAGGGCCTCGGGTAAAGTGACTCCGCTGCCTTGATCCGTGCTGAGTAATTATGGAAAGAACCGTACGCTGGCTCCTCATTCTCGCCTGTATGGGCTTGGTCCTGTGGGCGCGCACGCTGCCCCTTTCTCTCCGGGCAGTCGATGATCAAGCCGGGCAGTTGATGCGGAGATGGGTTCATGCCCAACTGATGCAGGAGGCCGCGCAAAAATCTCTGCCAGTGCCGGGAAATCGGCAAGTGAAAGAGTGGATCGAGGGCAATCGCGAGAAGTTCGCCGAACAAAAGGCGGCGGTGGCTGAGCGTCTGAAGTCGCGACTGCGCTATACTGGGCCTGATGGCCGGGAATACGTCAACCTGGGAGGGGTAGATAGTTATCTCTGGCTACGCCACGCACGGAACTATTTGCGAACTGCGACGGTCTGTGATGCGATTGTCAATGGCGAATGTCGTGACACCTACGGGATTGCGCCGGTCGGCTCACAGATGCCCTACAGTCGCTCTCTGCATACCGCTGCCATTGTCGGCTTGCATAGAGTGATTACTTACTTCAAACCTGACTATCCCTTACCGGCGAGTGCGTTTCTGCTGGCGGTCATTCTCGGCACGCTCGGGGTGCTCCCCGCGTTCGCGATCGGCCGGGGCTTGGCGGGGAATGCCGGAGGCGTGTGTGCTGCTCTGGTGATCTCCTTGCAACCAACTTTTCTCTTTCGCAGCGTCAATGGGGATAACGATATCTGGAATGTTGTCCTGCCGCTGTTCATGACCTGGGCGGCGTTGACCGCGGTGGCTGCGTCAGGATGGCGTCGGCAAGTCCTCTTCGCGGTCCTCGCGGCTGCCTGCGTTGGACTGCAAGCGGGAGTGTGGAAGGGCTGGTTTTTTGCCTATACTATTTTGCTCCTCGGGTTACTGGGGCGGATCGTCCTCCTCAGCCTCCACTACGGCGTCCGCGCCAAAAGCTTTCGCGTGTGGCGTGGACGGAGAGTGCAGGAAGCTTTCCTGCTGGGGGCGGTCTTCTATGTTGCGGCTGGAATATTTACGAAGCTTGCCAGCCCTTCCGTACCCTACTTTTCCATTCCCTATAACGTACTGGAACCTGCCGTGGAGCAGTTCTTCATACAAACAAGCGTGGCGGGTGACGGCAGTAGCTCCGTGTGGCCGAACTCTCTCACGACAGTGAATGAACTGCTCAAGCCGACTCTCCAGAGCACTCTCGAAGACACGGGAGGTCCGTTGTTGTTTTGCCTGGGATTGCTTGGGCTGCTGCTGGTTATGCTGCCGCGGACTCATTGGCAATGGTACCATCGCATCCTGCTGGTTACCGGCATTATTTTGAATAGCTACATTTTTACCAGCCGCTCTCCCGACAGAGGGACGGTCATGGGGCTGATTGTGCTGTCGCTCCTCTGTTGTATATCTCTGCGTCTGCTCGACGAGAAGGAACCAGATGACCTGGACTTGGGACCGGGAGTCATTGTCGCCGTATGGTTCTTGTCCGGCCTCTATATTGCCTATGAGGGCCTGCGCTTTTTGCCACTGGCGGGACTGGCTTTTGGGATGGCCTTCGCGGTCGCGGTTGGACGTCTGTACGAAGTGCTTAAGCTCTTTATCCAGCCGCGCCTACCGACCTCGTACCGCTGGTCTGTCCATGCCTTCCTGAGTGTCTTAGTTGCGGCGGTTCTCTTCTTGCCTTTGCGAGAGGGATATGACGTAGTCAGAAACTATCTTCCCACCATGAGTCGTGGCTGGTGGGACACCCTGACAAAAATTCGCGACGAATCTGCGCCCGATACCATTATTAGTACCTGGTGGGACTATGGCCACTGGACGAAGTACGTGGCCGAACGACGCGTGAACGCCGATGGGAGTTCACTTTTGACTCATGTGCCGCACTGGCTGGGATTAGTCCTGGCCTCTCCCAGTGAAAAAGAGAGTGTTGGCGTGCTGCGCATGCTCGACTGTGGCTCAGATGCCTCTCCAGCCCCAGAACGGAGGCAGGGAGCGTACGATAAAGTGTTGGCCAAGGTGAAGGATGGTACTCTCGCCCACACGATCGTTTTGGCTCTCGTGAATCGTGATGCGGCGCAAGCGCGAGAATACTTGGCGCAACGTGATTTCACCGTACTCGAACAAGATAATGTATTACGCTCTACCCACTGTGTGCCGCCAGAAGCGTATCTCGTCGTCAGCAGTGAACAAACTATCAAGACGGGGGTGTGGATGCAGCTTGGGCTGTGGGACTTTCGCCGGTCCTACATCGCCCAGCAAGTCCGCTCTGTTCCTGAGGAACAAGCTATACCTGACCTGGTCGCACGGTTCGCCTACAGTCAGGAAGAAGCCACTCGCTTATACAGATGGGCCCAGACGCTAGACTCTCGGAGTGAGATAAATGACTTTATTGCGCCACCGTTCGCTTACCTCTCGCCGCAATGGATTTCCTGCCAGACCGAAGAGGACGAGGCGTCGCTCGCGTGCCCTATCGGTTTGCGAACAGGCCCTACGGGCACCATTCTAGAAAAATTTGTTTACCGTCCTACTGTCCCACTCGAGAGCAAAGTCTATCTCCGTCGCCTACGGGGCGTGCACAATCCCGACTCGCCCTCCGAGGGTACGCCTGGCCTCTTGATCGTGGCGGGGGTGGAAGAAAAAGAGGAAATTTCTTTCCCGTCGCCGCAATTTCCGCGTATTGGCGTGTTGCTGGATTTACCGAAGAAGCGAATTCTTATCGGCCCACCACCTCTGATCCGTTCGACCTTCACCCACCAGTCAACGAGCAACTGACGTATGAGGGACAGCGTGTGGTCACCTGGAAAGTAAAATGGGACGACCAGAAAGAACTACAGAAGAAGCCTATGGGGTCGGCTCTCGCACCCCAGCCGCGCGAGCCGGTGGGTGTCTCTGGCTCTTAGCCAGGCCTCGCCTTGCTCCTTTCGCAGTGGTGTCAACTTAAGGAGGGTTTATTCCTTGCCCTGCGCCCGTGGGTTCCTTCCCCCCTTGTGGGGGAAGGTGTAATTTGCAGAATTATTTGGCGTGATTTCTGCAGAATTATTTGGCGTCATGCTATGCAGTGCCGTTCACCAAGCTTTCCCTGGCAGCCTCGACCGCCTCGCGGGTGACACTTGTCAAAGCATTGATCTCCAGCAAGCGTGCAACCTGGGTTAACAGACGGTGGAGCAGGCGGAAGTTTCCCCCTGAGATCCGGATGATCGCCGCCACGGCTTCTTCATCGACTATACTATCCACAGGAAGCGACACGCCCGGCGGAGTCCAGTTGTCTTGCAACAGCGTGCGCACCTCTTTCGCGCTCAACGGACGAAAGGCATGCACGAAGCCCACGCGGGAGTAGAGCTGCGGGTAGCGGGCCAGGCGCTTTTCCATGCCGGGCATCCCAATCAGCACCACGCCGAGGCCCCCGCCATCAAAAATATCGCGCAGCTGCTCCAGTCCCGCCATCTTGAGGCGGTCGGCTTCATCGACGATGATGAGCCGAGTAGGGTCTGGCGCCTCCCGGTATTTCCGGCCGTACTCCGCATGCAGGTTAGTGATCGCTTGTAGGGTTTCTTCCGTGGAACGCGCAGTGAGAAGACAGCGCTCACCTCGTCGGAGTTCTTCCTGTTGTTCCTCGATCTCCTGCTTTTTGACCTCGGCGATCCTGAGTTCCTGCTCTCGCTCGATGTCTCGGTGTACAAAGGAGTGCAATCGCCCTCGCAACTGACCGATGCTGCGGTACATCTGGCCCGGGGAATTGATCACCGGCACTGTGTAAAAAACCGCGTCACAGCCCACCACCTCGTTCAGCGTGATTTCGTGGGAAGACCCAGTCTGGTAATACGCTTCCACCTTGTCCCACCGCGTGTGGTGCCGAGCAGACGCTGTGGGTGTAGCCGCCCTTTTCTTCCACGGTGAGCAGCTTGCGCCGGACGTCGATATCGTCGAGGTTGAGCTTCGTCACAGCGGCCCGGCGCATCCCGGTTTCCATCAAGGCATAGACCACGGCGCGGTTGCGATAGGGACGGTAGCCCTTCCGGCGCGGGCGCTCCGCATGCTTATAGCGCTTGCGGTCCCTCGATATGCCGCCAACGACCAGCAACAGGTCGGCGGCATCGAGCACCTTCCGGCGTTCTGCTGGAGTTAACGCCCGCTCAATCTCCAGACCGGTCCCGATGCCGGGCATTTTGATCTTGGTCGTGGGATTACCGAGCGGGAAGGGCCGCAGCTTGTGCACCCACTTGGCGAAGGTTTTCAGGTGCGCCATCATCCGAATGATGGTCTTATCGCTCCACACCCTACCACCGCCTTCCCTAAGCATGCGCTGGAGGTACGTCTGAAAATCCCGTGACAGCCGGGGGGTCCACGCCACCCGTGCATCGGTCTTCTCTTCGGCGCGCATGTAGCGCAGGAAAAGCTCGAGATCGCGTCGTTGGACCTTTTGTGAGGAGGGTGCGGTAGTCACCTCAAAGCGGAAATACTGCTCCGCCCACCACGTCAACCCGTCCGGGGCATCCTTGGGGAGCTGGATGAGCAGCACCTCACTGTTTCGTATGGTGTTTTGGGATGCCCCAGTCCTGCCTTTTGCCCCCATCTATCCTCCCGTATGGCACAAAACATCAGACGAAAGAGCGCTTTCCTCTGACGATTTGTCTCTACCACACCCGAACGCCGGGCGAAAGGGAAATCCGTCGCCGCCCCACCGTGACCGTTCGCCTTCATTCAGAACCGTGAGCGGGCGGTGATGCGGGGCTTGTTTACGGACGGCTCCCCCGCCCCCGTAGGGCATCCGTCTGCCCTCGTGACACCGGAGCCTTGATAGAAGTTAGCGAGCAGGGTCTTCTCTGTTGAGGGCACCTTTCCAGGATCGAGTATACTTTATTCCGTCAGGATGAGACTCCACGGAAACCCCTTCAACGCGCGACAGTCAGGTGGTACGTAGTGTCAACCCCATTCCCACCGAAGTGGAGGGTGTGTGAACCTCGGGATAAGGGCACCAACAAGAGATAATACCCATCACCCACCGCAGTGCCTGGTCCTCCGGTAGCCCCAAAAATCCACGGAGTAGGCGCCGTGAACCGAAACTGGGGTGAGACGAACCTGTATCGCGCGAGATGCTGCACCGGCACCCCGTCAATTTCACAGAAGAGCTCATCAATGTTAATGGCGTCGGCGAACCCCTTCGCGCAGTCACGCTGTTCCTTGGCGGTATCTCCGTGAAAGGGCGGATCCTCTAGACTGGAGCATTCCGTGTTGGCAAGCGGGAAGAACACCCACTTGCCGGGAGGCACGGTGAGGTCGCACTCCGTGGTACCGAACTGCCCCGCCAGGAACCACACGGGGCCGGCTTTCATTGCCTTGCCCTGCCCACGCTCCTGAAACCAGCACTACTCCTAATAAACCAGCCACCAATGTCGTCTTCATGACTCGCCTCCTCTGTCTGATTGGCTTCACGACCCTTGTTGTACGATTGCTCTGGGACAGCCTACATCTCTGCATGTTCCTATCCTCCTTCTGTGATGATGCATGTCAGTACTTGACGAGGATGACGACACAGGGCCCCGCTCTGTCGTCTCTCCCGGACGCGTCTCAGGAGAGAACGCAATCCAGGTGCCACCGAGGCAAAGGACAAAACCAGTGAAAATACGCGGGGCTGCTCCTATATCTCGTAAAACTGTGCCCCGGATTTTCGCGCCGGTGGGAACTCTAGAGTCCTGCGTACAGAGGGATTAGGTCCTAAAGTTCCTGGAAAAATTTAGCCTAACAGATTGTAAGTGACTGAAAATATAAACATTTCAAAATTTTCCCTCTGAAGTTTACAGGAATAGGCGGGCGTCATCGGGTCATGAGTTTTACGGGAAGCAGTCAGGTGCCGATACATGCCCTTGCCACCTGCGCCGGGAGGCGCGGCTCCGGGCTTGCACCGAGGGTTTGGCAGTATTGCGAAAAAATCGGAGTTTTTCTTCCTATCCGTAAGAATGACGTAGTCTTGGAAGGCACTTGTGGTCTGGCGCTGCTCCGCCATTGCGACAATTCATGAGGTGGTCATCAATATGTTATCGTTGGGTCACAACCACCTTGCGAGAGTCGCGTCGTGCTGAGCGGCCCATCGTGCGGGCGCACGGCAGGACCCCGAGGTGCGCCGCTTGGCGCTGATAAGGTGAGAGGCAAGCTGGAAACAAGCACAGACCAGAAGACAGGAGGAGAAATATTGAAAGGAAGGCACTCGGGGGGCGATTTGCCTCCTCTGGCGTTGTGGCTCCTGGCGCTGTAGTCGCTGCTATCCACCTCACCGGGAGCGGCTCTCTCTTTCACTACGCCAAATAATTCCGCAAATTTAACGCCAAATAATGTTGCAATTTACAGGGAAGGACAGGAAGAGGGGAACACGGCTTGAGCACGGCCGACGGCCCCCTCACCCTAGCCCTCTCCCACAAGGCTTATCATTACCCACATCTTTGCAACTTACGCCAACCTTGGGAAATGCAAAGAGATTTTGCGGAGGAAAATCGACCAGAAAGCTCCAAATGAGACGGGCGCTCTGACGGGACAGGAAGAAAAATTGCAGTATTTTCGCGTCGCCATTCTGGAGCCCTCCGCTAAGTGATAAAAATGTGGGGCAAGATAAGCCCACAAGGGGAGAGGGAACTCCCAAGTACAGAGCAAGGGAAACGGCTTAACTTGACACGCATGCGATCTTGGTGGCGCCAGCAGTCTCTTTACCATCGCCCTATCATTAAAGTCTCGCAGTCAGCTACAATCGCGTGTGCCGCATTGGGTGTCGCAAATTGCCGTGCGCGCTGCGAAATGGTGGTCCAGGTGGCGGCATCCGTGAAGATTCTTGCCAACTGCTCGGTCAACGCTTCCAGATGCCAGTCTTTTTCCTGGACGCACCATGCTCCTCCTGCGTCAACAAAGGCTAGGGCGTTGCTAATCTGATGATTGCCCGGCGCATGGGGCAAGGGAACCAGGAGCGCCGGCAGGCCAAAGGCGGCGAGTTCAGCGACCGTGCCCGCGCCGGCCCGAGTAATGGCAAAGTCCGCCCACCGATAGGCCTCGGCTATGTCATCAAGGTAAGACACGACGACGGCAGGGATCCTCGCATGGACATATGCCTGGTGAGTCTGAGCTGGGTCGGTCCCGCCGACCTGATGCTGGACTTCGAGCGCCAGGCCGCGGATGGCCACCTGCTTCAGCAGCTCAGGGACCTTGCGATTAAGAAACGGCGCACCCAAAGAGCCACCGGTCACGAGGATATGGATAGGCCGGTCCGTTCCGTGAGGGGGGATGCGTTTCTCGCTGCCGGCGCTGAGAATCCTTGCTCGGAGAGGATTCCCTGTCACCAGCGTGCGGCCTGCAGGGAAGGCCCAGCGTGCGGCAGCGGACCCAAGGTAGACACGATCGACGGTATGCCCTAACAGCCTATTGGTCAGGCCTGGTACGGTGTTGGCCTCATAAATAGCAGTAGCGAGGCCCAGGCTCTTGGCCGCCAGCACTGCTGCGGCCGAGGCATAACCGCCGACTCCGATGACGAGCTTGAGGTGCGCAGTCCGGAGAATCTGGCGCGCTTGCTGGATACCAATCCCCAGCCGCCACAGGGTGGACAATTTACCCGCGAGACCAACCCCAAACAGCGGCCCGCCCTGGACGAGGGCAAGACGGTACCCATGCAGCGGAGCCAGGCGCGCGGCGAAGCTCTCAGGAATACCGATAAAAAGGAGGTCCGCAGCCTCACAAGACTGTCTGTAGGCATCGGCGATGGCCAGGGTGGGATAGACATGGCCGGCCGTGCCATCACCGACAACCGCAACACGGTGGGGCTTCATCTGGGGGTCGGCTATGGGGTATGATGTCCTGCTTTTCACTCTATGTCTCACCACCGTAAGTTTCGTGTGACTCTCGCTGTCCTGGGCGATATCGGGCGTAGCCCTCGGATGCAATACCATGCGCTGGCGCTTGCCTCCAGCCTGGCTGAGGTAGACCTCGTCGGATATGCCGGCAGCGCGCTGCAGCGCGCGGTACGCGAACATGCGCATATCACTTGTCACCTCTTGTCTCCGCCATTCCTGCAGCGTCAACATCGCTTACCACGCCTCGTGTTTCTCGGGTATGCGGTGCTGAAGAGCCTGAGTCAGAGCTGTCAACTGCTGGGGGTTTTATTGTTCAGCGTGTCCAAACCGCAGGTCATCGTGCTGCAGAACCCACCCGCCGTCCCGACACTCTTCATTGCCTGGCTCGTCGCCCGCCTACGCGCGGCGAAACTCGTGATCGACTGGCATAATTTCGGCTACACCATGTTCGCTCTGAAAATGGGACAAAGTCATCCCGCCGTGCGTCTGGCGCGTTGGTACGAGCACGTCATGGGCCGCCGGGCGGATGCCCATCTCTGTGTCTCACACGCCATGCAGACGGAGCTACGGCAGAATTGGGATCTGCAGAATGTGAGCGTGCTCTATGATCGGCCGGCTGCAGTGTTCGCGCCAACACCGTTGCTTGGACGGCAGGAACTGTTCCGCCGTTTACAGCAGGATGCCTCCTTTCTCCCCGGCTACCGCCCGGAGGCGCGAGATCGGCCGGCTCTCATCGTCAGTTCAACCAGTTGGACTGCCGATGAGGATTTCTCGATCCTCTTGGAGGCGGCCTCCCACTGTGACACTCTATTCTGCAGGCGCGCAGAGCAGAGGCCGGATCGGTCGGTTCCCCAGCTGTATATTCTCATTACCGGCAAGGGACCACTGCGCGAGTTCTACGAAGAGCAAATCGCCCGTCTACGGTTGCGCCACGTGCACGTGCAAACGCTATGGCTTACAGCGGAGGATTATCCCCTCTTGTTGGGAGCAGCAGACTTAGGACTGTGTCTGCACCGGTCGTCTTCGGGTCTCGACCTGCCCATGAAAATCGCCGATATGTTCGGCTCTGGGTTACCGGTGTGCGCCTTCGACTACGGCCCGTGCCTTACCGAACTGGTGCGCCACGGGGAGAATGGAATGGTTTTTTCTACTAGCGAGCAACTGGCTAATCAACTGTACGAGCTTTTCCAGGGTTTTCCGAGCGAGGCGCCGCTGTTAGCTCACCTGCAGAGTAAGGCGAGTGAGGGCGGCCGCATCCGCTGGCTGGAGGGCTGGCAGAGAGAAGCACAGCCAGTGTTCGAGCGGCTGGCGGCGTGAAATCGCGGACTTGAGACTGTGGACTTTGCCCCGTTAAACATCGCTTTCCTTCATCCTAATCTCGGCATTGGTGGCGCCGAACGGTTAGTCGTGGATGCTGCCACACATTTACAGGCAGCCGGCCATCGAGTCACTCTCTTCACTACCCATCACGATCAGGCCCGGTGTTTCGCGGAAACACGCGACGGGCTACTCGCGGTCCGGGTGCATGGGGATTTTTTACCACGAGACATCGGGCAGCATTTGCGCGTCCCGTGCATGATTGCCCGTATGGTGCCCCTGGTGAGCGCGATGAGGTGGTACGGTGGGCAGTTCGATATAATCTTTTGTGATCTGGTGCCCCACATTATTCCTGTCCTGCGGCTCTGCAGCCGCGCACGGATCGTCTTCTACTGTCATTTCCCCGATCTCTTACTCACGCCGCCACGCCATTTCCTCTACCGCTTGTACCGCGCGCCCATTGACTGTTTGGAAGAGTTCGCCACCGGCATGGCCGCCCGCGTGTTGGTCAACAGCCACTTCACGGCAGCGGTGTTCCGTCAAACCTTTCCCCGCCTGCACAGGCTCGCGCCTGAAGTGTTATACCCTGGGGTAGACTGTGAGTACTATACCTCCATAGCGACGAGCCCTGACGGAGGAGAAGAAAACACGCTCACCTTTCTCTCGATCAACCGTTACGAGCCAAAGAAAAATCTTGGGCTGGCCATCGCAGCCTTAGCGCTGTTGCGTGAGCGCATCTCCGCTCCCTTGTTCTCCTGCGTACGGTTAATTATCGCTGGCGGCTATGATGACCGTCGTGCCGAGAGTC
>JACQEL010000555.1 GCA_016200595.1 Deltaproteobacteria bacterium | reverse complement strand
GACACATCGGAAAGTACGCATGTCGAGGCTTTCGGGCTGTTTAAATAACTTCGGCCATTAGCAGAGCAATGAAGATGCCAGGATGAACAATCGAGACGGGAGCAAGAAACCTGGAAAATTCTTTATGCCCACGGTGTGGCGCGAGTTTTTCACTACCCGACCGTGAGTGTTTTTTATAGAGAGGCCTTTGCAATATAGTGCGGAAAACGAATCTAGAACGCTAAGATGATCGGTGTCGAGAACGAGCATCGCTGTCTCTACACAACCTATAGGGAAAACACACCAAGATGTGGATTTTCGGGTGCCACGGGTAGCTTGCTACCCGTGCTGTCCGGTCGCACTGGCGGACAAGCCGCCAGTGGCACACAAACAGTCAGAGCTTTTCTTCACTCCACCTCTTGCTGTAACTTTTCTATAGATGCTGAAGATCTTTGGGCACGTCTCTACTGCTGTCCCAGCCTCATCGCCTCTTTATACAGATGATCCTGAGCAAAGGTTCCGGCGATTTGCTCCCACCACGGTTTCACTCCACCGCGTTCGCTCTCAAGAGATCTTCTCAGGCGAGCAACTTCATTTTCTAAGGCAGCAACGCGAGCCGCTAATTTCCCAGTTGGCATGATGCCAATCCTTTCGAGCCGAGAGGTCATATTTGTTTTCTATCACAAGGCCAACTCTTGCAATAACTCTTTTGCCTCTTGCAAATCCGGCGTGTCAAACCCTTCGGTGAACCAGTGGTAGATCTCCAATAACAGCTGGTGCGCTTCTGCCCGTTTACCTTGGTGCTGCCAGAGACGAGCGAGGCTGGTGGTGGCACGGAGTTCGAGTGACTTCGTCTTCTGTTCGCGAGCGGTGCCTATCGCATGCTGAAAACAGGCTTCGGCTTCCGCCTCGGCTTGGGGGCTAGGTATTGGGTGCTGGGTGTTGGGGACTCCGGACTCCGGACCTCGGACTTCGGACTGTTTGAGCAGGAGCTCGCCGTTGAGCCGGTACACTTCTTCCTCCCAATAGCGGTCGCCGTATGTGGGGCGAATCGTCAGGGCCTCTTCCAGCACAGTCCAGCCCTCTGCGAACTGGCCTGCCGCGATATACGCTTCAAGCTGCATCGCCAGCCAGAATTGCAAGAGGCCTTGCCCGCCGGTGGCACGCTGAGCAGCCAGACCCTGCCGCATTTTGCTAATCCCCTCTTCGTAGTGGCCTTGCCCAGCCAGCGCTGCGCCTAACATGATAGAAATCTGTGCAACAGCGTACGGAAGGCCAAACTCGCCTGCAAAGGCCACACCGGCCTCACCTTGCTCTTGGGCGGCTGACCACTCCCGCCGGAATAGATGGACGTTAGCCATGACGGAAAATCCACGTGCCACACTAACGGCATGAGAAAGGTCCTGGGTCAGCGCCAAGGCCTCTTGGGCTCGCGTGAGCGCCTGATCCGCATAGCCCAGTAACCACAAGACATGCGTAGCGTGTACCCGACAGGCAACTCCCGGGTCCTGCCCATAGCGAAGGGTGTGAGCACGGTGCCGCTGGGGGGCATAGAGCGCGATGCCTTGTTCCAGGTGAGCGCGTGCCTCTGGGTACTTGCCAATCCATTCCAACGTGTGACCTTGTATATGGTGCGCTTGGATGAGCAAGTCTGGGTCCTGGGCCTCTTGCGCGACGCGGAAAAGTTCCTCGGCCAGCGCGCGCGCTTTCTGGTGCTCCGCCCGCATGGCATGATAGGCTACCATGCTGCAGAGCACAGGAAAGACCTGCGCCGTATCGCCTGTCTGCTCACAGAGTTCCTGCGCGCGGCGGTAAATGTTTTCGACCTCTGGCGAGGCCCAGCCATGAGTCGCAATGCGCAACGCGCCTAAGCTCATCTGCAAACTGAGTTCTTGCTGGGTGCGTGCGGGTGTGTCGGGCAAGGTCTTCAGTAGCTCGAGACCTGTGGCGACCTGACTGACCGCTTCAGCATTGGCACCGCGCTGGCCTGCGTGCTGCCCAGCCTGCTGCCAATACGGAATAGCCTGCGCGATCAGTCCAGCTTCAGTATAATGATGCGCGACCAACTCGGGTTGAGTCTCGACGGTCTCAGGAAACTGTTCCACTAACACTTGCGCGACCTGACGATGCAGTTGTTGGCGCCGACTCTTGAGCAAGGACTGATACGCGGTCTCCTGTATCAGCGCATGTTTGAAGAGATAACGTGCCTGGGGTGGAAGGCCACTCTGATAGACCAGCTCCGCTTCCACCACTTGCTTCAGCCCTCTCTGTAAGGTTTCCTCATTGAGCGGGGAGACGGCCTGGAGCAACTGATAGGGGAATTCCCGTCCGAGTGTGGCTCCCACCTGGGCAATCTCTTTGGCTGGTCCCAGGCGATCGAGGCGAGCCATGAGGGCATCGTGCAGCGTGGCGGGAATCCCTAACGGGAGGGTCGCACGGCCGTGTGCCCCAGACCCTATGGACTCTACAGACTCAATAGACCCTACGGACTCTATGGACTCTATGACCATCTTCGTCAGTTCTTCGACAAACAGCGGTACCCCATCCGTCTTGCTAGCGATTTGCCGCACGACTTCCACCGGCAGGGCTTTGCCACCTGTGACCTTCTCGACCATCACTTCCACTTGGGTGCGACCGAGCCGACTCAGCGTCAGCTGACTGAGATAGGAATGGCTCCCCCACGGTGGGGTAAACTCGGGGCGATAGGTGAGCACGGCTAGCAGCCGCGTCGTGGGTACTTGGTTGAGAAAGAGGGTGAGCAATTCCAAGGTAGACGGGTCGGCCCAATGCAGGTCTTCCCAGGCATAGGTCACCGCCTGTTGCTTGGCCTCGGCACACAGCCAGGCGACCAGCGCTTCCTGGGTCTTCTCTTTCTGTTTCTGCGGGCTCAACGACAGCGGAGGACAACCTGCTGGATGGGGTAGGGAGAGTAGGGCGGCTAACAGGGGCAGGGTATCCACCTGGGGGAAAGGATGGCAGCTGAGGGTGCGCTGCAGCTTCTCTAGCTTGGTCTCAGGTGAATCGTCCGCACGAAATTCGAGCACTCGCTGTACGTGCTCAATCACCGGATAGAGCGCACTGTTTTGTGCATACGGCGAACAGCGCAACTCCAGACAGCCTGCGCCCTCGTGTTCGACGGTTTCCTTGAGCGCCTCCACCAGGCGTGATTTCCCGATGCCCGGCTCTCCGCTGAGCAGCACGACTTGACCTTCCCCGTCTTTCACCCGATCCCAGCGCTCGTGCAACAGGCCGTACTCATGGTCTCGACCCACAAGGGGCGTGAGGCCTTTCCGCACTACGACCTCAAACCGGCTCTGGGAGTCCCCCGCCTTGACCACGCGATAGAGCGTCAGCGGAGCCGACACGCCTTTCAGCTCTGGGCGTCCCTGCTCTTCACACTCAAACAAGCCCTCCACTAGGCGATAGGTGGCTGCGCTGATAACCACCGTATCGGGTGCGGCTGTCCCCTGGACGCGAGCCGCAATGTTGGGCGTCTCGCCCAAGGCCAACTGCTCACGCCGGCTCCCACTGCCCATCTCACCGACGACCACAGGGCCGGTGTGAATGCCGATACGCACCTGTAACGGTTGTGAGAAGCGGGGGGGTAAGTTTTGCCATCCTTCCTGGCCCCTGACCCCCGACCCCTGACCCCTGATGGTCTCGACAATTTCCAACCCCGCTCGTACCGCCCGTTGGGCATCATCCTCGTGCGCCACCGGATAGCCGAAGTACACCAGCAAGCCGTCGCCGAGATACTGCGCGATGTGCCCCTCAAAGCGTTCAGTGACTGCGGCGCTGATTTGCTGGTAGGTGCGGACGACCTCGCGTAATTCTTCCGGGTCGAGTCGGGCGGAAAGGGCAGTGGATCCAACTAAATCACAGAACATGACGGTAAGCTGTCGGCGCTCACCTTCGAATCTAGCGTCTAGCGTCTGGGGGCTAGCGTCTGGGGGCTGAGTGCTAGGGGCTAGGGGCTGGGAACTTGAAACCTGAAACGTGGAACTCGAAACCGAGGATTGAGGGTGGGTGGTAAGGGGAATGCCACATGCGGGGCAAAACTTGGCTCTCGGGCTCATCTCATGACCACAGCCAGGACAAGTCCGAACCAGCCTGGTTCCGCACTCCTCGCAGAACTTCGCCGCTGCACTGTTCTCATGCTGGCACTGTAGGCACTGCATGGTCCATCTCCCTTTGACAGCCTTTTCGGCCTTCCCACTCACTCCTTTCGATTGCTCTCAGAAGGGCTCATGGGATTCTCTCTTCTGCCCAACGGACTACTACTGCCGCGCTCGTTACTGCTGCCTGCGGGAAGGAGACTCCTTGCTTGAGTAGTACGGCTTTGATTGCCTTCTCGGCAGCTTGCTGAGCGTCAAAACATAAGTCTTCCAGGTAGATGTCAGGAGTTTTTGCTTTCGCCCGCGAGAGATTACTCCGCGCTCGATTCAGCCACTCCCGGGGATCATCAGGGGGGAAACGCTCAGGCGGCATAGACCACCTTGCCGTCCTTCAGTGCAGGTGCGATAACCAAAGCGTGGCTATTGTGATAGCGCTCGACATCCTCGGGCGTAACCACCACGATATCGACCGCTGCCTGCACGCCATGCAGATTGTGGTAGATCTGCCCGGTCAGGTCGAGGCGGTTTGCGCCCGCCTTGATTACCAGGAGATCCACGTCGCTGTGGGGTCCCATCTCGCCTCGCGCTGCCGAGCCAAACAGGATGATCTTCTCCGGCTTCGCCACCTCGACGATCCGGCGAATGATCTGGGCTAGGGTCTCCTGAGAAATGGTCTTTTTCTCCGTCATATTTCTCTCATACCACGGAAAGCGCGTCAGGGAACAGAGTCAGAAACGCCCGGCCCAGCCCGGGGTAGCGTGCGCTGTGCGCACGTCTTCCCTGTACGCCACTATTTTCGTGCGCATAGCGCACGCTACGGCATTCAGGCTCAAGTGCATGAGTGTACGAATCTCCTGCCGTCTGGTTTAGCTGGCCTTGCGGTGTAGCCGATCAAGTTTCTCTAGGATACGCAATCCGGATTGAGGAGACCCCTTTGCCGCAAGCGCACGGAAACGTATCTCCGCATCGTGTTGTACTAACGCGATCGTTGATAACTCGTCCATCAACCGGTTAATGCTTATGCCCCGCTGTCGGGCTAACTCGCGGAGCCGCTCGTGTTTGTCTGCTGGCAAGCGAATCGTTAGGGTTGACATTTTTCGCGTACCTCTCTCAAGAATTGTGATGGAGTGCGGATCTTCAGGTGGGGAAAGCGGAGTTCTGGGTTTGCAAAGTCACGGACATTATACGTGAGGAGGTAGTCCGCACCACCAGCTACTGCGAGCTCTACCAGATGGTTATCCGATTCATCAGGAAGGTTCGGACGCCACAGATAATACACACGAACCCATCGACAAACGCTTAAGTACGCCTGCCACAGCGTCTCGCGCTCTTGCTTGGTGATGAGGGACCTTGACCACACGACTGTTCTCTCCAGTAGTGACTCGTACTCCGCAAACAGCGCCTGCCCCATCAACGCTTCATCCGTTCCCTGCAGACAGCGTCGCAACACGGCTCGGCTTGTCCCCTGTTTACTCAGAATGGCGGAGACAAATACGTTGGTATCAAGCACGAGACGCACCGGTGCACGGTAGCATATATGCTGTCAATGAAGACACCCCTCCGTCGAACTCCACAGCCGATCTGTAAAGGTGCGTTCCAGAATCAGCACCGTAGCCCGGATGGAAATCCGGGGAACAAAATAGCAACGGCTCCTGGATTACACTCCGTTGCATTGCTTGCAGGTGACGAACTCACCGTTCGCAACTCCAGCGACTTCCCCTGCTGCCGCCGGGCAATGTCAATCGCTTTGCAGAAACAGTAGACTTTATCTGAAATAACGAGCTTGCCCATGTCACATCTCTTGAGCCTCTGCGCCCCGGAGGGGCGACGGATTGTAGCCCAGGGCGTCAGCCCTGGGACACCAATTCCCCACGAGTCTCTTCTCAGCCCCGGAGGGGCGAAAGACCTCAAGCCGGTCGTCTTCTCTCGCCCCTCCGGGGCTCAGGGCGCCGTGTGGTCCCGCTCCGGTCCCACGGCTGGCGCCGTGGGCTATCTCCTCACGCCCCTCCGGGGCTTTATTGCGGATAAAGTCTCATCTTCCGCGTCTTTTTCGACTTTGGACCTTGGCCTTTGGCCCGGGGCGCTAGCGTTCTCTCTACGATCCGCACTTACCGGTTGAGGAGTGCGTCACGTGCCTGCGTCGTGACCTTACCAGCAGGCAAAAGCCGGCGGCCCAGCGCAATGGCCATCACTAAGTGTTTCAGCAACCGGCTACGCCCCGGACTCGTTTTCCTCAACCCTGTTCACTGCGACCGCGACCTTCAACTTATGCTCCACGCCGCCGAGGATCGTTCCCTTTAAGGGGGTGACGTCGCTGTAGTCACGCCCCCACGCCACCACGATGTGGCGATCCGAGGGCATAAGATCGTTCGTCGGATCGAAGTCCACCCAGCCGAGTTGCGGGCAGTATACCGATACCCAGGCATGGGAGGCTGCGGCGCCGATGAGCTGCGACTGGCCGTCCCGTGGCATGGTCTCGAGGTAACCGCTGACATACCGTGCCGCGAGCCCCAGTGAGCGCAGACAGGCAATGGCGAAATGCGCAAAATCCTGACAGACCCCGCGTTTGTGGGCGAATACCTCGCTCACCGGTGTGGCGATGGTGGTAAACTCGGGATCATAAGTAAACTCGGTAAAAATCCGCCGCATGAGATCATGCACGGCCGCGAGTAACGGTAGCCCCGGCGCGAACGACGCTCTCGCGTACTCGGCAAAAGAACCGTCTGTCTCGACGAAAGGCGAATCCAGCACAAACTGCCGCGCTTCCAGCGCACCCCGGTTCTCTTCGTGGCGCAGCAGGGTTTGCACGTGCTCCCAGGGAGGTGTCGCCCCTAACTCAGGCACGGGAATAGGAGAGAGTTGCATTTCACTCGATGCGGTGACCTCTAACGTCGCGTGTGATTCCTCAATGGAAAAGTACACCACGCGGTTACCAAAGAAGTCTTTGCGTTCATGGTACACCGCCGGCCTCGGCGCGATGTGCAGGTGGGCGTCTAGACAGCGTTGATGCGAAAGACTGCGGGGCAACAAGTGGGCTTCGTTGTGACACAGGCTCACCGGCTCACTGTACCGGTAGTGGGTCACATGCTTGACGCGATACAGCATTATTGGATATCCACGAGCTGTTGCGGCAGCTCAGTCTGGCGAAAGTAGCTCAGGGTGATGGCATCAGAGAGGGAGTGCAAAAGATATCCCAAGCGAGAGAGCAGTTGATCCAACGCCTCGCGCTCCTCCTTCCCCGGGGGAACGAGTAAAAGACGATCTAGGTCCGCAAGACGTAACATCGTCAGCGCTTCTAATACCGCTCGTTCTTCGCTGCTGCGATGCGATAAAACCGTTTTCTTTGGTAACGCCGTCACATGTTCTTGTAGCCGCATAAGCTGATAGCCGACCGCACGCGGTGCTCCTTCATCGAGTAACAGGAGGTCCAACACTGGAGCCTCTTGCGGGGAGGAGCGATAGCGACGGCGATACGTGACGAGATTATCGCTGATCGCCAAGAGCGCTTCCCAGAGAGCAGTGCCCGAGTCCTCGGCTGAGATGCAGACGGCACTGAGCAACCCGCTGCCGAACAACGCCCGTTCCAGACGACGCCCCATATCCAGAAAGTGCCAGCCATAGCCGCGGCTCATGCGCTCGGTGGTCAAGCCGGTAAAGGCCGCGAGCCGAAAAATCAACTGTTCCAGCCCGTTTATCGCCACGCTCAACTGCAGGGGTTGTTCAACGAAGACCTGCGCCAAGCCGTTAATGGCCCGCCAGCTATCGTCTGACAAGCGGTCCCGCACCGAACGCGCCGCGAGCGTCAGGCCAGTCAAGGTAAATTGGAGGCTCCCGGGGCGCTGGCGGTTGCCAATCACATCGAGCACTTCGTCTTCGAGCGCCGCGAAGCGTGCTTCGGCTCCCTCCCCCACAAATCCTGGATAGGTCGTGGTGAGGTGGGTCACCACACGCAACAATACCGGTAAGCTGGTATCCTCGCGGGTGGCGTCGGCCTCAACCAGTCGCATGAGCACCGTCCGTAACAAGCGAGCCGTCCCTTCCGCTCGTTCGGCATACCGACCCAACCAGAAGAGGTTATCCGCCACGCGACCAGGCACTTCTCCGCGTGAACGGATGACATCCACGGCGCGCGCCGCGGCGGGTAACAGACTGACGTCTCGCTCCGGCTCCGACGCCAACACCCAGGTATCTTTGCTGACGCCACCGCGCTGATTGGAGACGATCCAGTTGTCGAGGCTGGGGGAGACCCGTGTGAGTCCTCCAGGCATGACCACATACGAGTCGTCACGCGCGACCAGGAAGGTGCGTAACACCAGGGGACGCGGCGCTAACCCCCCGTCGCTCAGGACCGGCGCAGTGGAGAGCGCGACGTGTTCCTGTCCGACAAACAGGTGAGGCTGAGCACGAATCTGCTCAGTCAGCCGTTGTCGCTCCGCCAGGCTCAAACGCGCGCCAAAGACGGTGGCGGTGCTGGGATGGGGAAAAATCGGCTTAATCACCAAACTGTCGAGATGCGTGAGGACATACGCGCGTTCCTCTTCACTACCACACCACCAGGTGGCAACCGAAGGCAAGCGCAGGTCTTGTCCTAAGAGTTGGCGCGCCAGGTTAGGCAGGAACGCCATCAGCGCGGGATTTTCTAACACGCTGCTGCCGAGGGGATTCACCACCGCCACCTGGCCGAGACGCGCCGCTTGCAGCAAGCCGGGAATGCCTAAGAGGGAATCGGCACGGAGTTCTAGAGGATCACAGAACGTGTCATCCACGCGACGCAGAATGACATCCACGGGCTGCAGTCCGCCCACTGTGCTGAGCCATACTCTGCCGTCTCGCACGGCCAGGTCACTGCCTTGCACGAGCAGGAAGCCGAGATAATTGGCCAGATACGCGTGTTCAAAGTAGGTCTCGTTTCCCGGTCCCGGGGTTAACAGGACGATGCGCGGATTGTCGCGTCGTTGTGGCGCAAGCGCGCTCAAGGTTGTCCGCAGCGTGCGAAAAAAGAGCGCCAGGCGATGCACGTGCGAATCGCGATAGAGGCTGGGCAACACGCGCGATAACACGATGCGGTTTTCCAGGGCATAGCCCGCACCAGAAGGCGCTTGGGTCCGATCTCCAATCACCCAGACACTGCCATCGGGAGCGCGCGCGAGGTCCGCTGTATAGAGGGGGAGGGAGCAAGTGCCCGCCGGGCGCACGCCAACGCACGGCAACAGGAATCCCGGATGTGCGTGGACAACTTCCGGCGGCAGCAGTCCTCTGGCGATCAAGGTGCGTGGACCATAGAGGTCTGCCAGAATGAGATTGAGCAACTCGGCGCGCTGCAGCAGACCGCGTTCGATCGTGCTCCATTCCTGACTCGTCACCAACATGGGAACGAGATCAAGCTCCCAAAACCGTGCCATACCTTGGGGGTCGTCGTAGACGTTGTACGTGACGCCATTTTCGCGCAGGAGGCGCTTGGCCTCGTGTGTCCGACGGGCAAGTTCCTGTGCCCCAAGCGTCTCCAGAGCACGAATCACATAGTCCCAATGGGGACGCAACGCCTCTGTCGCGGAGCACATCTCGTCATACGAACTCGTTGATGTGGGGTACTCCGTGATAAAGCGGAGAAGATTGGTGCTCTGAGGACTGTCAACACTCATAGTGACGGCGCAAATCGAGGGTATGCGGAAACTCGCCTTGCGGCTCCTCTAGGGGAGGCTGCGTCGGTCCAGGGGTATGCCCATACGGCCAAAAGCGGGCGAGACGACGCGCCTCGGCCTCGTTGGCATTGACCGGAAATGTCTCGTAGTGACGCCCTCCGGGATGGGCCACATGATACGTACACCCACCAAGCGCATGACCTATCCATGTATCGACAATATCAAAGACTAAGGGACTATGCACGCGCAGAACCGGATGCAAGGCGGAAGATGGCTGCCAGGCCTTATACCGCACCCCAGCCACGAACTCGCCGCGGGTTCCGGTGGGACGGAGCGGAACCCGCCGCCCGTTACAGGCGACGACATGACGCGAGTCCGTCATGCCGCTGACCTTAATCTGCAGACGCTCGACGGAATAATCGACATACCGCGTCGTGCCGCCCGCCGTGGCGTCTTCTCCGAGGACATGCCAGGGTTCGATGGCCATGCGCAGTTCCACCTGCATGTCCTGTACCTGAATCGTACCGTAGTGTGGAAAGCGAAATTCGTGGAAGGGCGCATACCACTCCAGTTGCAAGGGATAGCCGACCTCCTGCAGTTCGCAAATCACCTCGCGCAAATCTTGCCAGAGATAGTACGGCAGCATGAAGCGGTCTTGTAGGGCAGTTCCCCAGCGCACGAGCGGGTGTTGATACGGAGCTTTCCAGAAGCGCGCTATCAGCGCGCGCAGCAAAAGTATCTGCACGGTACTCATTTGCACGTGCGGGGGCATTTCAAAGGCGCGCATCTCTACCAGTCCCAACCGTCCACTCGCGGTCTCCGGGGAGTAGAGCTTGTCAATGCAAAACTCGGCGCGATGGGTATTGCCCGTGACATCTACTAATAAGTTGCGGAACAGGCGATCCACCAACCACGGCGCGGGCGCTTCTCCAGGCGGTACTTGCTGGAAGGCGATCTCGAGTTCGTAGAGATTTTCATGGCGCGCCTCGTCAACTCGCGGGGCCTGGCTGGTCGGCCCCACGAACAGCCCGGAGAATAGGTACGACAGGCTCGGATGATGCTGCCAGTAGGTCAGCAAACTTTGCATCAACTCCGGACGACGCAAGAAGGGGCTATCCGCCGGGGTAGCACCTCCCAGGGTGATGTGATTGCCTCCGCCCGTGCCAGTATGCCGCCCGTCGAGCATGAACTTCTCCGTGCCGAGACGGGACAGTCGCGCCTCCTCGTGGAGGGCAGTCATATGTTCAACCACCTCCTGCCAGTTGTGTGCCGGATGGATATTCACCTCGATCACTCCCGGATCTGGGGTCACGGAAAAGCGCCGGAGACGCCAATCAGTCGGCGGCGGGTAGCCTTCAAGAAACACCGGCCAGTTGAACTCAGCTGCCGTCAGTTCGATAGACGCGAGCAAATCGAGATAAGGCTCAAGGAACCGCAAGGGCGGCAGAAACACGTACAACCCGCCCTCACGCGGCTCGACACACAGCGCGGTCCGCGCGACCTTGCTGAAATCTGCGTCGGTTGACGACACTGGCTCAAGCTCCTGTTCTCGTATGCCATCGTGAAGTGCCGGTGCCGAGGGCGTAAAGTGAGCGTAACGCGCGGCGACGTCTTCATGAACGTCTTTCAGCACCGGCCGAGGAGCAAACCCCGATTGCTCCGGTTCCAGGTCTCGTGCTTCAGGCGGAACCCAGGGCAAAGAATCCAACGGCAGGCGATATCCCATCGGTGAATCACCCGGGATCAAGAACAGCTGCTCACGGCGGAAGAGCCACTGACTGCTGCGCCAGCCACCGTCTTGCACTTCGCCGTACCATTTCAAGGGCAAAGCATACCCCACGACCTTACTAAGCCCTCTCTGCAAAATCCGCGTGAGGCGACGGCGCTCTTCTGGATCGTCTAAATTATATTGCGAGGGGTCCAGGTTGGCAGGCAGCGTCCCCTCTTTCCACAAATAGTACATGGCGTCTTCGTAGCCAGGCAGTACATATGACACAGGCACGCCAAGGCGTTGCGCCACCGCACAGACGAACTGATACGCCTGTTTGATATCGTAGTGGTATTCTTTACTTTCGTCCGCCAGTAAGGTCGGCTCTCGCCACACCGGCGCGCCATCCTGCCGCCAGAAGCAATACAGCGCCCAGCGCGGCAGCGGTTCTCCTGGATACCATTTGCCTTGCCCATAGTGCAGGGCGCCACCAGGCGCGAACCGCTCTTTCAGTCGGAGGAGCAACTCGCTGGCGAGCTTGCGTTTGTGCGCACCCAGCGCAGCTGTATTCCACTCCTCCCCGTCCATATCATCAATGGAAACAAACGTGGGCTCACCCCCCAGAGTTAAACGGACATCGCCAGCGGCCAGGTCGGCGTCAACCGCGTGTCCGAGCGCATTGATGGCTTGCCATTGCGCTTCCGTATAGGGCTTGGTGACGCGCGGATCTTCGTGCATGCGCGTCACACTCATGTGGAACTGAAACTCAGTGTCGCACTCGTCCGTCGCCCCGGTCACCGGCGCCGCGCTCACCGGATCGGGCGTGCATGCCAGCGGGATATGCCCTTCACCCGCGAACAAGCCGGAGGTGGGATCAAGTCCTAACCAGCCTGCGCCAGGGACAAACACCTCTGCCCAGGCATGGAGATCAGTGAAATCAGCCGGAGGACCGGAAGGTCCATCGAGGGATTTGACATCCGCCACCAGTTGAATCAGATAGCCGGAGACAAAGCGTGCCGCGAAGCCGAGATGGCGCAGGATCTGCACCAAGAGCCAGCCGGAATCTCGACATGAGCCTTTGCGCCGCGCGAACGTTTCCTCACACGTCTGTACGCCCGGTTCCATGCGAATGACGTAGTCGATCTCTTGACGCACGCGACGATTGAGATCCACCAGGAACGTCGCCGTGGGTTGTGTAGACCGGTTTATCCCAGCCAGCCATTCCATCAGCCGCGGGCCACGTTCTTTGATTTCTAAGTACGGTCCCAATTCTTTGGCCAGCTGCGGATCATACGCAAAGGGAGCCTTCTCGGCATACGGGTCGAGAAAAAAGTCGAACGGGTTGATGACGGTCATCTCGGCAACCAGGTCCACCTCTATGGCGAGTTCACGGGTCTTCTCGGGAAAGACCAGATGGGCGAGAAAATTGCCGAAAGGATCCTGCTGCCAATTGATGAAGTGGTTCTCTGGTCTCACGGTAAGAGAATAGGCCGGGAGCGGTGTGCGACAATGAGAGGCAGGACGGAGGCGAACGAGATGAGGAGAAAGCGAAACCGGACGATCATACCGGTACTGGGTCAGATGGTGCAAAGCGACACGTATCGACATATAGAAGCGCTCCGGCAAGGTATGGATTCGGTGATAACCTCACCTGTTTGTGTGCCACTGGCGGCTGGTTCGCCAGTGCGAGCGGTGGGCACGGGCAGCAAGCTGCCCGTGGCACCCGAAAATCTAGATCTTGGTGTGTTTTTCCTAATGAGATTTGACGAACGAATTCAGTAATACTACTGCCATCCAGGAAATGGTAGGACAGGCTTCCAGCCTGTCCAAAGCACGGGCTAGAAGCCCATGCCACCAGGAATCCCAATTGCCGATCTTCTTCATCAAAATTCATTAGGTACATTCCTTCGGTGAGTGACAGTGACATTTCCTTATGGAACGCTGGTAAGGTTCCAGATGTCTTTGGCATATTCCCGGATGGTGCGATCACTGGAGAATTTGCCGATCCGCGCGACGTTGAGGATCGCCTTCTGTGCCCATCCCGCCTTATTCTGAAACTCCACCCCCGCTTGTTCTTGCACGTCGAGGTACGAGGGCAAGTCCGCCAAGTGGAAATATTCGTCCCCTTGGTCCACGAGTGCGTGATAAATCCAGTGGCGCGTGTAGTACTCCCGCGGCTGATAGGAACCCTGGGAACGCAGCTCTTGAATGTCTTGGGCGCGCAGTCCGAAAATGAAAATATTTTCTTGGCCCACTTCCTCCATAATCTCAATATTGGCGCCATCCAGGGTTCCGACGGTCAAAGCGCCGTTCAGGGCAAACTTCATGTTGCCGGTGCCTGAGGCTTCTTTGCCCGCAGTTGAGATTTGTTCGCTAAGATCCGCAGCCGGGATAATCTTTTCCGCTAGAGAGACGCGATAATCAGGGACGAAGACCACTTTGAGTTGTCCCTGCACCCGTGGATCGCTATTGATGACCCGTCCGACACTATTGATCAATTTGATGATCTGTTTGGCCGCCCAATAGCCAGGGGCTGCCTTGCCGGCAAAAATGTAGGTGCGGGGAACGGTGGGTCCTTGGTGATCTTCAATCAGACAAAGATACTCATGAATGATGTGGAGCACATTGAGCAACTGCCGCTTGTACTCGTGAACGCGTTTGACTTGCACATCAAACAGCGAATCCGGGTCTACGGTGACCCGGGTCAGATCTTTGATGACGGTGGCGAGCCGTTTCTTATTGACCCGCTTGATACGGAGAAACTCTCGCTGAAATCCCTCGTCCGATGCGAAGGGTTCTAGTGCTCTGAGCGCGTCAAGGTTGGT
>JACQEL010000554.1 GCA_016200595.1 Deltaproteobacteria bacterium | reverse complement strand
CGTGGCAAACCGCCGGGCGAAACCCAGGGTGAGAGCTTCAGGATCAAGCAGTGCGCCCGAGGCCAACACCTGCACGGGGTCGCGGTGTTCTTTGCGCCACAAGTCCCGCGCCCGTTCGCGAATGAAGCTCATCAATTTGTGCTTCAGTTGAATACGCACGCGCCAGAGTTCCTCATCCGGGATGTCATACACCCGCCGCCACAAGGCCGGGCTATCATGGTGCTTAACCCAATCTGGGCCGAGATATCTGCCGTGTAATTGATCCAATTCCTGGGCGACCCACGTTGGCGTGTGCACCCCATTGGTTACGAAAGAGATCGGCACGTGTTCGACTGCGGTGTTCGGCCAGAGATTCTGCCACATCCGGCGAGAGACCTCACCATGTGTTTTGCTCACCGCATTCCGCCAGCCGGCCATATGTAGGGCGAGCACGGTCATGTGGAAGACTTCTCCCCAGGGCTCACGATGGTACCCCAGCGCCAGAAAGTGATCGCGGTCGATTCCTAGTTGCTGCCAAAAATTATGTAAATATCTGTCGATCAGCAGAAAAGAGAAAGCATCATGCCCGGCCGGAACAGGAGTATGGGTAGTAAATACGGTCGTGCGTTGCACTTCAGCCCTTGCCTCAGAAAATGACTGACCGGCGGCTACGAGCTCGCGCGCACGTTCAAGGGTCACAAAGGCCGCATGTCCTTCATTGAGATGCCACACCCGCGGAGCTATGCCCAGGGTACGCAATACTCGTACACCTCCAATCCCGAGAATGATTTCTTGCAGGATGCGCATCTCCAGGTCTCCCCCATAGAGGCGGGCAGACAATTCCCGGTCCCACGGCGCATTCTCTTCCACGTCGGTGTCCATGAGGTACAAAGACGCTCGGCCGACGCGGACGTGCCAAACCTGTACATAAATCTGCCGTTCATCGATCGGCACAGCGACCAAGCAGTGTTTGCCCTCCGGGGTGAAGGCTGGAGTCAGTGGTGCCTTAGCCCGATCGAGATATTCGTATACTGCTTCCTGACGACCATCGACCGACAGACGCTGGTGGAAGTAGCCTTGCGGATACATGAACCCGATCCCGACGAGGGAAACTCCAAGATCACTCGCTTCTTTACAATGGTCACCGGCCAGGATGCCGAGTCCGCCACCGTAGATCGGCAACGAGCTATGAATACCGAACTCGGCGGAAAAGTAGGCAATCGTGGTTCCCAACAGGTCAGGCGCAGAGTGAGCGAGCCAGGTGTCCTGGGTAGTGAGGTCGGCGTCAAAAGCCATCAGCACGGTATCGTAGCGACGGAGAAAAGTTGGGTCCAGCGCAAGCGCGTTCAGTCGTTCAGGGCCAACCTCTCGGAGCAGCTTCACCGGATTATGGGCCGTGATACTCCACAGGGTTTGATCAATGGCAGCAAAAAGCTCCCTGGCTTGCGGGTGCCAGCTCCACCAGAGGTTATAGGCAAGGTCGGTCAGTCGGTTAATGCGTGGAGGTAAGGCGAGGGTCGCAAGATCCATGAATGTTCTTCCTTCTCGTAATGAGCACTCCTTGGCGCTCTATCTCAGATAAAGCAATTGGCCGCGCGCGTTTTAGCATAAATCAGCCAGGCCCGTCGTCCCCACCCTAAAACCCTCTTCCCCTGATCCTGCCAAGCGGCTATATAAGAGGCGTTTCTTGATTATGCTCTGTGCACCCCTGAAGGGCACATCGATTCATGACGAAAGGTACACTGAACACTATAGGAGGTGAACTATGTCACTACACATAGGCGAGGAAGCCCCCGATTTTACGGCGGAGACGACGGCAGGAACGATCCGCTTCCACGAGTGGATCGGGGACGGCTGGGCCATTTTGTTCTCGCACCCAAAAGATTTTACCCCGGTTTGCACGACCGAGCTGGGCTACATGGCTGGCCTTAAACCCGAATTCGACAAACGGAATTGTAAGATTATCGGTCTGAGTATCGACTCGGTCAGTGATCACCAGGCCTGGTCCAAGGATATCGCGGAAACCCAAGGGCATACCCCCACTTATCCGATGATCGGGGACACGGATATGAAGGTGGCAAAGCTCTACGATATGATTCATCCCAACGCTAGTGGGGCGGCTAAGGAGCGGACGGCAGCCGACAATGCAACGGTCCGTTCGGTTTTCCTCATCGGCCCGGACAAGAAGGTCAAGGCGATGCTTACCTATCCCATGAGCACGGGTCGCAACTTCGACGAGGTCTTGCGCTTGCTGGACTCAGTGCAATTGACCGCGAAGCATAAAGTCGCCACGCCGGTGAATTGGAAGCAGGGTGAAGATGTCATTATCGTCCCGGCAGTTTCCAATGAAGAAGCCAAGCAAAAATTCCCCGAGGGCTGGAAGGCGCCGAAACCGTATCTACGGATCGTGCCACAGCCCAAATAAAGTTGTTCCTTGAGGAACCCGGCAGAGGCGCCGCACGGCGCCTCTGCCGACACCACCACGGCCTCTGGAGCAAGCCTCTCTTTTTTCTATTTGAGCAGACCTGCTGGCCAGTGATCGTCCGGAAAGGGTTTCCCTGCGGTGAGGAACTGCCGCGCCTCGTGTAGCCGCTTTTCCGTTGCTGCTTGATCTGCCTTTTCATCTGCAAGTGCCTTCATCAGGGCCAGCGCATTGTTCACAACCCAGTCGTCAGTGTTGTCGAGCGCCTTGGGATTAGTAAAAACCGGATGTGCCAGCGCCCAGGCGCGCAGTTCTTCGGCGGAGGCAACACCGGAAAAGTAGCGGTCGATATACTCAACCGCTTGGCGCTTGAGTTGGGCGATCTGTTCCATGAGGTCCTCATCCCAGCGCTCTCCCGCGTCAGCGGGAGAGGGAAAACAAGGTCAATACGTCTTCAAAATCTTATTAGATTTCTTGTAGCCGTTCACGGGGTTTTAAGCCGCGATAGCAGAATGATGCTCTTGTTCCAACAGAGAACGGGCTGGCAGCAACGCGGGAGGCGGCAAGCCTTGCCTTACCGCCTCACAAGCTG
>JACQEL010000553.1 GCA_016200595.1 Deltaproteobacteria bacterium | reverse complement strand
GCGCTGGATACCAGGGGTAGCTAGCCCGTCCGTGCCCAGCCCCCAGCACTGGCGGACCAGCCCAATACTGTTCGGGAAATTTTCCTGGCTGAGGATCAGGATTGGGGCTTTGCCCTTTGGAGTGCGGGAGCACCGCTCCCGCTTTGGCTGCGCAGCGCTCTACGTTCCACGCTCGAGAACAACTGGAGCCCGGGGGCTAAAGCGCCGTCAAAGCCGGCGCACTCCAAAGCTGCGCCTCCGGAGCCTAGAGCTTGGACCCGAGTGGAACGAATTTATTCCGGGCAGTATTGGGACCAGCCGCCAGTGGCACCCCAGTCCTGGGTCCATCCACATGAAAACCGTTCTAAAAGGTCGTCCAGGATGAATGTGGAGCGCTCACGTCCCGAAGACTTTCTCGAACTGGTCGAGCGTGCTAAGCGCGGGCGGCTCAAGATCTACATCGGCCCAGCCGCGGGTGTCGGGAAGACCTACCAAATGTTAGAGGAAGCCCATATCCTCAAAAAACGCGGGGTAGACGTAGTCTTGGGGTTCATCGAAACCCATGATCGCCCTGAGACCGAGGCTCTCGTTGAAGGGCTTGAATGCATTCCGCGACAGCGGTTCGAATATCGCGGGGTGGTGGTGGAGGAAATGGATCTCGATGCGGTCCTGGCCCGGCGGCCGCAGGTTGCCATTGTCGATGAACTCCCCCACACCAACGTTCCCGGATGTCGGAATAAGAAGCGATACCAGGACGTGCTCGAACTCCTTGATGCTGGAATCAACGTTATTTGTGCGATGAATGTCCAGCACTTGGAAAGCCTCAACGACGTCGTTAAGCAGACAACCGACGTCGTTGTCCGAGAAACCGTACCCGATTCCTTTCTCCGGCAGGCGGATCAAGTAGTGAATCTTGATCTTGCCGTCGAGGATCTGCTTGAGCGCTTACGCGCCGGGAAAATCTATAGCGAGGATAAAGTTGCGTGGGCGCTCGAACACTTCTTTAAGGCGGAAAATCTGTCGATCCTGCGCGAGATTGCGCTGCGTGAGGTGGCGGAGAACATCGATCGGTCAGTCTCCGCCCACAGCCCCGCTGATGAAGCCTCACGCCGAGCCGCCGCCAGCGGGCGGGTGATGGTGTGTATGTCCTCTTATCCCCCACACGGAGCCACGTTGCTTCGGCGCGGCTCGCGCATGGCTGGCCGCCTCAACACCGACTGGTTTGCCGTGTATGTCGAAACCCCGCACGAGGCGCCGACCCGCATCGACGCTGAGGCGCAGCGGCACCTGCTCGACAATATCGAGAAGGCGCGTCAACTCGGCGCGGAAGTCGTGCGCCTGCGAGCCAAAGACCCAGTCCCTGCCCTCCTCGAGTTCGCCCGCTCGCACGGGGTCGGCCACATTATCATTGGGCGTTCGCAGCAACCCTGGTGGCGACAGCTGTTGAGCCGGTCGATCATGCTCAGGCTGGTGAAGGAGGCCGACGGCTTTGACATCCACATCGTTTCTTTTGAGAACGAGGAGGAGCGCTTGTGACTTTACGGGCAAAGTTGCTGCTCGCTCAGGCCCCGCTGGCGGTCGCCTTGGTGCTCGTCTGCCTCCTCTCTGTGGTGACGATCTCCTCGCTCGGCTCGCACTCGCAAACCATCCTGAAGGATAACTATCGCAGCGTCCTCGCCGTCCAACGCATGCTGGAAGCCCTCGAGCGTCTGGAAGATAGTGCCTCCTTATTCCTGTTAAAGGCCGTGCCAGATGAAGAGAGACAAAAAGTAGCAGAATACCGGCGGCAGTTTGACAACGAACTCAAAGTCCAGGAAGGGAACATCACCGAGCATGGAGAGGAAGATGTCACGCAGAGACTCCGTAAGCTGTGGCTGAGCCACCAAGAGAAATTCGACCATCTCCAGCAGCTCAGCGATCCTGAGGAGGCACGGCGCTTTTATTTCGCCGAACTCGAACCCACTTTCCATGCCGTGAAGACCGAGGCTGAAACCATCCTGGCCATGAACCAAGACGCGATGGTGCGCAAGAGTGAAAACGTCCGCCGCATCGCAGAACGTCTGAACACGATTACGAGTGTCGCCATGCTCGGCGTACTCCTGCTCGGCCTCTTTTTATCCATAACCTTCACCCGGCGGCTGTTGCGCCCCCTGGCAGAGCTGAGTCAGGCAACCCATCGTATTGGTGAGGGAGATTTTACGGTACGAGCGGAGGTCCGCGGCACGGACGAACTCGCGCACCTGGCGAGCGACTTCAATACCATGGCCAGCCATTTGAGCGAATATCGGAACAGCTCGCTCGGTGAGTTACTCCAGGTTCAACAAGCGGCGCAGGCGGCGATCGATAGCCTCCCCGATCCAGTGGTGGTGTTCGGCATTGCCGGCGATGTCCGCAATGTGAACCGAGCGGCTGAGACGCTCCTCGGCCTCGTCTTAGAGTCTTACACGACAGATCCCTTGAAAGAAGTGGAGCCCTCCGTACGCGCGGGCCTGGAGCGACTCTATACGCACGTGCTCAGCGGCAAAGGTCCCTATACGCCTAAAGGATTCGAGGAGGCGGTCAGAGTCTCTTCCAGTGAGGGTGACAGGTACCTCTTGCCGAGAGCGATTCCGGTGTATGAACCGCAGGGAGGCATCGTTGGCGCCACCGTCATTCTCCAGGATGTGACCAGGCTGCGCCGGTTTGACGAGTTGAAGAACGACATGATGGCGACTGTGGCCCATGAGTTTCGTACGCCGTTAACCTCGTTACGAATGGCGATCCACCTCTGTCTTGAACAGGCAGTCGGTCCAGTGACCGAAAAGCAGGCTGATTTATTATACGCGGCGCGAGAAGACTGCGAGCGTCTGCAAGCGATGGTAGACGATTTGCTGGATCTCTCCCGTATCGAGACTGGGCGGGTCGAGATGCGCAAACGTCCCACTTCGATTACGGCTCTGATGGAAGCGGCACTAGAGACGCATCGGGTGCTGAGCGAAGAGCGAGGAGTGCCACTGGTAGTTACGCCGCTCCCAGTGGACGAGGAGGTACTTGCCGATCCTGAGCGGGTCGCGCTGGTCCTCTCGAATCTGGTCTCTAATGCCCTCCGGCATACGCCAACCGGTGGGCAGATCACGCTCCGCGCCCAGCCGGCGGATGGCTGGGTGCGCTTTGAAGTGAGCGATACCGGCGCCGGGATTCCCGAAGAATATCGCTCACACCTTTTCGAGAAGTTCTTTCGGGTGCCGGGTACGCTGGCCGATGGGGCTGGATTGGGCCTGTTCATTGCCAAGGAAATCGTGGATGGGCATGGCGGAGAAATCGGTGTCAAAACTGAAGAAGGGCAGGGGAGTACCTTCTGGTTTACCTTACCGCTGGTGACAGGAACTAACTTAAAGGAGACCGCATAATGACTCAGCCACAAGCTCGCATCCTCGTCGTTGATGTTGAGCGCAATATTCGTCGGACCCTGGGGATGGTGTTGGAAACCGCAGGGTATCAGGTCGATGGTGCCAGCAATGGTGAGGAAGCCCTCGCCAAATGTCGCGAGCAACACTACGATATTGCCTTCGTTGATCTGCAGATGCCCAAAATGGGCGGACTCGAACTCACCCGTTTCCTGCGTGGCCTGAGCCGCAAGACGGCAGTCGTGATCCTGACCGCCTACGGATCGGCGAAGACTGCCGTCGAAGCGATGAAGCTCGGAGCCGTGGATTTCCTCGAAAAGCCCTTCGATCCGAAAATCATCCGGTTGCTGACCGAGGAGATTCTCCTGCGTCAACGCTTGGGCGCGCGCGGCTCAGTTGATGATCTGCTGCGCCTGGGAGACCTCGCGCGTAAGCGGAAAGACTACATAGAGGCCCGCGCCTACCTCAAGACTGCCATGTTGCACGATCCCGCGCGGCCAGAGCCTTACTACTGGTTAGGCTTTCTTCACGAGGACGAGGGCGATACACGTCAGGCTCTGCACTACTACTATATGGCCCTCGACGTTAATCATACGTTTCAACCTGCACGGGACGCGCTCGCTCATTTAGGAGAAACCTCGGCCAAACCAAGTTGAGTGGGAGCGGAAACGCCTGGATTGCCCGTTCTCCTCTGGTGGTGTGGGCCTCTGGCCTGCACTGGATCACGCAGCGGTGTAGGGTGGGTCACGACCCACCCTGCCTTACTCAAATGTTGTAGCCCGGCTGCAGCGGAGTAGGGCGCGCAGCACGCGCCAGTGGATCTGGCAACACCACACGGAAATGATAGAGTGTAATTATGAGCACGATGATTTCCGAAGTCTACGATGCCTTCAAAGAAGCAGGAGCAAGTGAGGAAAAGGCGCGCAAGGCCGCAGAGGCGATAGCTGGCTACGAAAATCGCTTTGCCAAAATTGACGAGCGCTTCGCCACTATGGACGGGCACCTTGTCTTGCTGCAATGGATGCTTGGTTTCAACCTCGCGATGACGCTTGCCATCCTGTGGAAAGTTTTTTCCACGTGATTCACCACGCGCTGGGTGCTACCGACGACTTCTTTGTCAGCGGTGTAGGGTGGGTCACGACCCACCCTACCTTACTATATGGCCCTCGACGTTAATCATACGTTTCAACCTGTATGGGACGCGCTCGCCCGCTTAGGAGAAACCTCGGCCAAACCAAGTTGAGTGGGAGCGGAAACGCCTGGATTGCCCGTCCTCCTCTGGTGGTGCGGGCCTCTGGCCTGCACTGGATCACGCAGGCGAGGACGCGTGCGCCACAAGAAGTGATCAAGCTGACGCCCTCGTTCCCAGGCTCTGCCCGGGAACGCAAGCCGCAGACGCGGCAGAGCCGCGACCACAGGGTATACCCAGGCAGAGCCTGGGCATGAGAAGGCCGAAATTTTAGCGATTGACAGCGTACAAGGTGCCTGGAGTGTATGAATCTTGACTGATTTAGCCTCCCTCATACTTCTTGCGCTTGCGCCAGAGAGTCGAGGAATCGATTCCGAGAATCTGTGCGGCCTCTTCCTGCGTGGCGGTGCGGGCGAGGATGCGCAGAATGTGTTCTCGCTCGATTGTGTCCAAGGCGAAATCACCGCCGAGTTGCGGTCCAGAGGCGGCGTGCGTAGCAATCCGTTCAGGAAACGCCTGCGGCTCGATCACCTGGGCAGGCCAGAGGATCACCGCGCGTTCTATCGCATTCCTGAGTTCCCGTACGTTTCCTGGCCAGGCATAGGCGAGCAAGGCCTGTTCTGCGGCTGGGGATAACTCTGGAGTCGCACGACGAGTCGCACGAGCGAAAAATTCCAGGAACTGGTGTGCCAGGCGCACAATGTCTTCTGGGCGTTCACGCAGGGGCGGTGTATGCACTTCGATGACATTGAGCCGGTAGAGCAAATCTTCTCGGAAGCGCCCGGACTGCACATCGGCTTCGAGGTTGCGGTTGGTAGCGGCCAGCACACGGACCTCCACATGCCGTGTTTTGTTCTCGCCCACCCGCTCAAAACGCCGCTCCTGCAAGAAGCGTAACAACTTGGCCTGCAAGCCCGGGGAAATTTCGCCGATCTCGTCAAGAAAGAGTGTTCCTCCTTGCGCCATCTCTACCCGGCCCGCCTGATCGCGCACCGCGCCGGTAAAGGCACCGCGCGCATGCCCGAAGAGTTCACTGGCCAACAGATCCTCGGAGAGCGTCGGACAATTCACCACCACGAAAGGCCCAGAAGCCCGAGCGCTTTGCGCGTGCAAGAGCCGCGCAAGCACGCCTTTCCCCGTGCCGCTTTCACCTCTAAACAACACGGTTGCCTCTGACTGGGCCGCGCGCATAACCACATCAAGGACCGCGCGCATCTTGGGCGAGCCAGTGTCTAAATCTACCTCCGGAACGGCCTGGCGCAGTTGTCCCTCGAGATCGAGGACCCGGTGAACTAACTCACGCTGTTTCGCCAGTTGCTCGACGGCATGGCGAATTTGCGCGGGAGTAAAAGGTTTCGGCAAATAGTCTTTGGCTCCACGCTTGATAGCCTCGACCGCGGTGTCGAAAGTGGCATAAGCGGTGATAACCACAACTGTGAGATCCGGACTCTCGGTCAGTAATTGTGGCAACACGTCCAGGCCATTCGTTTCACCCAGGCGCAGGTCGAGAAAAGCCAGGTCGAAAGCCTGGCGGCTGAGTGCCGCTATCGCTGCCTCTGCCGAAGCAACGGCCGTGACTTTGCATCCCATACCCTCCAAACACATTGCCAGAGTCGCACGAATGTTCTTCTCGTCATCGATAACGAGCACTTCCCACGCTTTCGTCTGCGGGGGAGGGATTGCGGGAGTTGCCATTTGGCTAAGCCTCATGCGAAAGAATTACACGCACGGACAATTTCTTTAGCAAGTCTCATCGAGCGGGAGAGCGTTGTTCTCCCGGGCAACTGGTGCTTCCGGAACGCGTCGCGCGACGATGATGAAGCCGGTGTGGGCGACCATACGGTGTTCAGGACGGACGGAAAGATCTTTGACATGCCAGAAGCGCAGCAAGTTTTCCATCACTTCGATCGCCGCGAAACCGGGATGGGCGCGCAAGTCATCTACCAAGGTTTTGACTTGTACGACCGTCGGCACATAACCAACCAACACGCCGCCTGGCCGTAAAGCTCGTGCGGCATGTGGCAGGACGCGCCAGGGTTCGGGCACATCCATCAGCAACCGGTCGACGTCGCGCGCCTCAATCCCTTCATAGGCATCCCCTAACCTGAGTGTCCAATTGTGCGCCTCGCCAAAAAAGCGCGTAACATTCTCGCGCGCCATCGCACAGAAGTCTTCGCGTGCCTCAACGGTTAACAGCGTGCCGGTCGGGCCAATCACACGCAGTAAGGCAATCGTCAACGCGCCAGGTCCGGCTCCTACTTCCACGACCGAAGCTCCAGGAAAAATGTCACCCCACAACAGCATCAGTGCTACGTCTTTGGGATAGATGACTTGCGCTTTGCGCGGCAGGTTGGGGATCAGGTGAGCGTAAGTCGGGCGGAAGACCCGGAAGGGTTCATTGCGCGCGGTGTGGACGAGGCTGCCTTCAGGCTGACCGATGACCTGGTCTGCCGGCAACATCCCACCCTGCAAGGAAATGCGCCCACCCACCTTCAAGGTGCGTAAATACTCGCGTTCTTTGCGATCGATAAACAGGACGGTATCTCCGGCCTGCAGCAGTGTGCGTTCAGACATAATAAGAAGCTTTCAGCTCTCAGCTTTCAGCCTTCAGTTCAGAGGAACCGAGAAGATATAGGGAGCTTTCTCGACCGACAAGTAGTGGGCTGTTTTATTGATCACCTCTCATCTCCTTCCGTGTCAATCACTTTGACTCCTATTGGACGCTCAGGTAGCATATTTCGGCCAACGGGAAACGTCTTCGCGACCCTTAACAACTAGATCTACGACCTCAGGTGCCCCGAGTCTCGTTCCCGCTTGTTTTTCGAGGTGCTCACCATGATTTCTGAAAAACTCGTCGAATTCATCCACGGTCCGGTGTTTATGGCTCTTGGCACGCGGGACGAAAAGCTTCGTCCGACTCATACGTTTATTGCCGGCGCCCTCGTCAACTCGGATCGTGAGACGATTACCTGTTTTGTCTTGCAGAGCCGAGCCGAGAAAATTCTGGGCAACCTTGAGAATAACGGCAGGATTACCATGACTGTCGGACACCCTTCACATGAGAGTTACCAGTTGAAGGGACGTTACGTATCTTCGCGCCCTCTTGAGGCAAAAGACGTGGCGATCCAGGAAATATACCGAACCAAGCTGTTATCGGTCTTCCTGCAATACGGCTTTCCAGAACAGCTCGCTAAACCGCTGGTTTTGGGATTTCGCTATCAACCGGCGGTTGGGATTACCTTTCGCGTAGAGGAGGTTTTTCTGCAGACTCCTGGCCCGGGGGCCGGGGAAAAGATCGCGTAGAGGAGAAAAAGTCTTATGGGGGTCTTACCAGATGAGATTAAGCCAGCAATGGAAGGTGTGATTCCGGCTCATGTGGGGACGTGCTCGCTCGACGGCATTCCCAACGTCACGATCCTCTCGCAAGTGTACTACGTCGATGCCGATCACGTCGCGCTTTCATTCCAGTTTTTCAACAAAACCATCAAGAATGTGCGGGAGAATCCCCGCGCGGTCGCCTGGATCATCAACCCGGAAACTTTTGACAGCTGGGATCTCGAGCTTGAGTATGACCATTCTGAGACCAGCGGCCCGGTGTTCGAGGTTATGGATATGCGGCTTGAAGCGATCGCCTCTATGACCGGCATGACGGGCATTTTCAAGCTCCGGGCTGCTGATATCTATCGGGTGAAGTCTGCCGTTAAGAATACCGACGAGCGTCTGCCTCTGGCTGAAATCGACACATAAATGGACATCCGCGAGCAGATTGCCGAGAACGAACGCATCATCGAGCAGCTCAATCGGGATCTGGCCAAGAAATCGGCCGAGGTACGGATTATTCAGCAAATCTCGTCTGAGATTAATTCCACTCTGGATTTCGCCCGGATTTTGCAACTCATCCTCGACTCGATGGATCGGGTCTTAGGCTTTCAGCATTGCATGATTCTGCTCAAAGACGAGTCGGAGGAGAAACTCAGAGTGTTTGCCAGCCGGGGCTATGCCCAGGAAGGAGTCGGAGCCGAGATTCGCTTCGGAGAAGGCGTTATCGGTGTCGTGGCGAAAAGAAGAAAAATGATGCGGTTGGGCAATATCGGCTCGAGCGTGAGCTATCTGAGGGCCGTCAGGGCGCAGATGGAAGAAGCCGGCCAATTAGAGCCTGCGCGTGGTGCCCCGGTCAATCTGCCTGGTCTTCCTAATGTTCACAGCCAGTTAGCAATTCCCCTGCTGGTCAAAGATCGCTTCATCGGCGTTCTCGCCGTCGAAAGTCCGAAGCCGAATGCGTTCGACGAGCTGGACGAAATTCCGCTCAACATCCTCGCCAACCAGGTTGCTATCGCTATTGATAACGCGCGGATGTACCAGATAGAGGAACATCGACGCAGAGAGCTGGACGAGGCCAACACCAAGCTGGTGCAACTCAACGAGAGCCTAGAGCACATGGTCCAAGAGCGGACCGCCCAACTGGAGCGGGCACACGCGGAACTGTCAACAGCCTTCAAGTGCTTGGAAGAGCAATCGGCTGAACTGGCGGTGTTCAACCGGACGCTTGAGCAACGGGTCGCTGAGCAACTGGTAGAGCTAGAGCAGGTCAGCCGGCTGAAGCGGTTTTTTTCCCCTCAGCTCGCCCAGCTGATCGTGGCGGGCGGTGCTGAAGACCCGCTCAAGACGCACCGACGCGAGGTCACGGTGGTCTTCTTAGACCTGCGGGGGTTCACTGCTTTCGCGGAAACTTCTGAGCCCGAAGAGGTCATGGGTGTCCTTGGCGAGTACCACGCTGAGATGGGGAAGCTCATCCTCGCTCACGAGGGAACCTTAGAGCGGTTCACTGGCGACGGCATGATGATTTTTTTCAACGATCCAGTGCCGGTGCCCAACCCCGCAGAGCGGGCAATCCGCATG
>JACQEL010000552.1 GCA_016200595.1 Deltaproteobacteria bacterium | reverse complement strand
TCCTCGCAATGACCCTGCAAAACCCCCCGGACGGACTACTAGGGAGCAAGAGAAAGGATAATGATTGGCACCTTATATGCTCCTTAACGAAGACCAGAAGAGAAGAAGCTTATGAGCAAACGGCAAGTGCTCGTCGTTGATGACGAACCCAAGATGCAGCGCATTTTGGAAATCATGTTGCATAAGATGGGACACGATGTGCTGCTGGCTGCCGACGGACAGGAAGCCTTGAAACTCGCGCAAAGTGTGCCCATTGACCTGGTCATGACCGACCTGCGGATGCCAGGGATGGATGGCGTTGCCCTCTTAACGGCGTTACGGGAGCATGGGATCGAGGCCCCGGTCATTGTCCTGACCGCGCACGGCACCGTGGAGAGTGCGGTGGCGGCCATGAAGAATGGCGCCTACGACTATATTCTCCGCCCCTTTGATGTCGATGCCGTGGAAATAGTCATTCGCAGAGCTTTAGCCCTTGAGCGCGTCCAACGAGAAAATCAGTTCCTGCGTGAGGAAGTGGAGAAAGGCTGGGGGGAATTCATCGGGCGGAGTGCGGCCATGCAGCAACAGTACGAGTTCATCCGTCACGTCGCTAACAGTAGTACCAGCGTGCTGATTCTGGGAGAGAGCGGGACCGGAAAAGAACTCGCCGCCCGGGCTATTCACCGCGCCTCGCCGCGGCGCGAGGCCTTGTTCGTGCCGATTAACTGTGCGGCTATCCCACCGGATCTGCTCGAAAGTGAACTGTTCGGTCATAGCAAAGGGGCGTTTACCGGGGCATTTAAAGAGCGGGTCGGCAAGTTTGAGATGGCAGACGGCGGCACGATTTTTTTGGATGAGGTGACCGAGATGCGTCCGCCTTTGCAAGCCAAACTGCTGCGCGTCCTGCAGGAAAAGGAAGTCGAGCGTCTGGGTAGTAACCGCAGTATCTCTATTGATATCCGCGTGATTGCGGCGTCCAACCAGGATGTCCGTCGCGCCCTGCAGCAAGGAACCCTGCGTGAGGATCTCTTTTACCGTCTCAATGTCTTCACCATCACTATGCCCCCCCTGCGCGACCGGGTGGAGGATGTGCCCTTACTCGCCGACTACTTTATAGAGAAATACGCCGTGAAGCTGGGACGCGGGCGCCCGACCATCTCTACCGCGGCACTGACGCACTTGCAAAGCTACGCCTGGCCGGGCAACGTGCGAGAACTAGAAAATGTCATTGAACGTGCCCTGGTTCTCGGTCAGGGAGAACAAATCGACACGCGGCATCTGCCCCCAGAAATTGTCTCTGCGGCTGAGCCTCTCGCTTCTCTTGCAGCGCCAGCCCCTGCCCAACGACTCGCGCTCATTCCCGCAGTAGAACATTTAGAGAAGATGCTCCTGAGTCAGGCGCTACAACAAGTCGCTGGCAACAAAGCCAAAGCCGCACGACTGCTGGACATCAGTGAGCGAACCCTATGGTACAAAATCAAAAAATACGGCCTCTCCTAGCGTAGGTTGTAGTGGCGGACCAGCCCAATACTGTCCGTGAAATCTTTCTGTCTTGTGTTCAAGACTGGGGCTTTGCCCTTTGGAGTGCGGGAGCCACGCTCCCGCTTTTGCCGAGCGAAGCCATGCTTCGCTCGGTATTGGGCTAAAGCATGGCTTCAGCCCAACACAGCGCCAGCACGGCTGGCGCACTCCAAAGTTGCGCCTCGGGCGCACAGCAGAGCAAATTTATTCCGGACAGTATTGGGACCAGCCGCCCGTGGCACCCCTACCCAGTCCTGGGTACCTCCAAATGAAAACCGCTCTAGGTCCTGAGCGTTCGACCGAGAAACCGCAGCCTCGCCCCCATCCCTGCAAAAAAGATCTGAGAGGGTGCAACCTTTATCTGCAAAAAATGTAGGCTTCCCTCCCGCTCGTATTTTCTTCCGCACAGAAGTTGATTTTCCCCACCTTTTGGCTGGCACCAAAATTGCGCAGTAAATAGCGTCATCCCGAAGCTGGGCGCTGCCAACGATCCCATCATCAGACTCTCGAGATCGTTGGGGAAGGGAAGGAACTCTCAGAGTGAGATGCCCAGCGCACCATTTGCCAGCGGAGAGAAAAAATAACGCATGCGCATTCCGCTCTTAGATTTGACCCGCGAACTCCGACATATTCGCGCTGAAGTGGCCGAGCAGTGGAACCAGTTGCTCGAACACCCACAGTTCCTCAATGGTGAACAGGTGCGCGGTTTTGAAAGCGAAATGGCGGCCTTCTTGCACGTGCCCTTCGTGATTGGTACTGCCTCAGGCACTGAGGCGTTGATCCTGGGACTCGCCGCTTGTGGCATCGGGGAAGGTGATGAAGTCATTCTGCCAGCCAATGCCTTTGTGGCCGCCGTAGAAGCGCTGTGGTGGCTCAAGGCGCGCCCAGTGTTGGTCGATATTCAAGACCGGGATTTCGCGCCAGACCTGGAGCAGATTCGCTGCTCTCTCACGGGCAAGACCAAAGCCCTGCTTGTCGTCCATCTCTACGGGATGCCGGTCGATCTCGACCCGCTCCTGGAACTCTGCCACGCAACGGGGATTCAGCTGCTTGAAGACTGCTCGCACGCGCACGGGGCCACCTATCACGGAAAAAGAGTCGGCAGCTTTGGCACCGTCGGGTGTTTCAGCGCCGGCGTGGTCAAAAACTTGGGTGCGTGTGGCGAGGCGGGCTTTGTCGCCACCCACGACGCGGCCATGGCTAATCGGCTCACATTGTTACGCGGTCATGGGCAGCAAGAAAAGAATGTGCACCTGTGCTATGGCACCAATGGTCGTCTGGACGAGATGCAAGCTGCGGTGTTGCGCCTCAAGTTGCGCTCCCTCGACCAACGCAACGCCAGACGGCGGGAAATCGCTCGGCTCTATACCGCAGCATTTTCGTCCCTCGATCTAACCCTGCCATGGGAGGATCAACAACGGACCGGTGTGTACCATCAGTATGTGATTCGCTCGCGCCAGCGGGATGTCCTGCGGGCACACCTGCGAGAGCGCGGGATCGAGACGGGCATTCACTACCCCACTCCGCTGCATCGGCAACCGGCCTGGCAGGCGTATTACCACCAGACGCTGAGCTTGCCGCGGGCTGAACGCGCGGCCCAAGAAATTCTGTCGCTTCCTGTTTTTCCTGACCTCTCTCAGGAAGAAATTGACACGGTTATTGACGGAGTGCAGTCCTTCTTTGCCCGCGGCCACCGGTCGACCCGCCAGCCGCGGCTCTCGCTGGTCGTGCCATTTTGCAACGAAGAAGGGAATGTTGAGGCAGTCCATCGTGAACTGCGAACGGTGGTAGAGGGACTCGGGCACACGTATGAATGCGTGTTGGTGAACGACGGGAGTACCGATCGCACCGGCACCATCCTTGATGAGATCGCGAGTGCCGACCCCAGGGTGCGAGTTGTGCACTTGCCGGAGAATCGCGGCGAAGCGGCGGCGCTGTCAGTGGGGTTTCAACAGGCCTGGGGCCAAGTGATTGTCACCCTGGACGGTGACGGCCAGAATGACCCCCACGACATCCCTCTCCTGCTCGCCAAAATGGACGAAGGCTATCAAGTCGTCACCGGCTGGCGCTGCGAACGTCAGGAGGACTATTGGCTACGAGTCTTGCCGTCTCGTTTGGCCAACCGTCTGATCGCCTGGGTGACGGGGATTCCCGTGCATGATTGCGGGTGTGGGCTGAAGGTCTACCGACGCGAGACCCTCACGGGACTCACTCTACCGGCCGGCATGCACAGGTTTCTGCCGGTGATCTTGCGTGTTGCAGCCGAGACGGTGGCCGAGGTGCCGGTCAAGGACCGTGCGCGACAGTCAGGCCGCTCCCATTACGGGCTCAGCCGCATGTTTTCCGTGCTGCGCGATTTATTGCCGCTGCACTGCATCCGACGCGGGATACAGACGACGATGCCAGGCGTGATCGGTGCGGTCCTGATCGCAACGATAGGCTTGCTCTTTTTAATACGAGCTGAGTTAACGGAGAGTAGCCTGGGTACGCTTACCGGCTTGGTCGCCGATGCGAGTGTGGTCTTGTATCTCTTTCTTGCATACCGCCGGCTCCAGGAATTCGTGAAGGTACAGGACCAGGGGAGCGGGCAACTACACGAGTGAAACACCCAGGTGGGAGGCAAGTCGATGGGGGCGGAGATTCAGGCGGCAGTCATCGGCGCAGGATACTGGGGTACGAACCTCATCCGCGTCCTTCATAATACCGACGGGATGTGGCTGAAGGCCGTGTGCGACGCGCGGCCAGAAATCTTACAGGAGGTCAAAGCGCGCTATCCGCAAGTCGCGCTGACGCAGTCCTATGAGCACATTCTGCGAAACCCCAACATTGCCGCGGTGCTGCTGGCAACTCCTCCCGCCACTCACTATCAGCTCGCGCGGGCGGCACTAGCCGCGGGTAAACATGTCTGGGTCGAAAAACCGTTGGCGTTAGCTTACGCCGAAGGCCGAGAATTAGTCGCCCTCGCGCGCGACCGGCAACGGCTGTTGTTCGTCGATGAAACGTTTTTGTACGATCCCTTGGTGCAGCAGGCACGTGCCATCATTATGACTGGTGTGCTGGGCAAAATTTATCATGTCTCCTCAGAACGTACGGGCATGGGCCGCATTCGGCGCGACTCGAATGTGTGGTGGAACTCGGCTCCGCACGACTTATCAGTCCTGCACTATCTGCTCGATGTGCCCGTCATCCGGGTCTCTGCTACCGGCCATGCTTTTCTGCAGTCGCGGATTGAGGATGTGGTGTGGGCCTCGCTGCGCCTGGCTGGAGAGATATCGGCTCATGTGTACGTGAACTGGCTGTTTCCCGAGAAGAAGGCCTCCCTCGTGGTTGTGGGGGAACGCGGCATGGTCGAATATGAAGGGCGATTTGATAAGCGGAGGCTTATTCGCTCCGAATACTGCTTAAGACAACTCATCAAGACGTCACGAGTGGAAGCCGCCTGCGCCAATCTGATCCCGATAGAAAACACTGACGTGGTGGAAGTGATTCACGGAGATCGTACTGAACCCTTACTGCTCGCGTGTGCCGCGTTCCGCGACAGCATCGTGAGTGGCGAGCCTGCCCCGAGCAGTGGGCAATCCTCATTGCGTACCCTGGCAGCGCTCGAAGCCGGTGCCCATTCCCTGGCTCAACACGGGATGTGGAAGGACTGCGCCGCGTAAAGAATGCGCAGCGTAATGATTGGCTTCAGGCTCGCTCTCGCGTAAAGCCTAGAGAAACGCTCGGGCAAGGTATGGATTCGATGATAACACCACCTGTTTGGGTGCCACTGGCGGCTGGTCTCCATACTGTCCGGGAAATTTTCCTGGCTCGTGCCCAAGACCGGGGCTTTGCCCTTTGGAGTGCGGGAGCCATGCTCCCGCTTTGGCTGCGCAGTGTGCTACATGCTCCACGCCCGGGAACAACCGGAGCCCGGTAGCCAAAGCGCCGTCCAGACCGGCGCACTCCACATCTGCGCCTGCGGAGCCTAGAGCTGGGACCCGAGTGGAACAAATTTATGCCGGACAGTATTGGGCTGGTCCAGCAGTGCTGAGCTTCCCATCGGTTGCCCGTGGGGTCACAAACGATGCCGCTCATGCCTCGATCGACCTGGCATAGTCATCCCAGCCGGTCACGCCCATCTGCGCAAAGAGTCGCCGCGCTTCAGCCAGGTCGCGCGCCATGGCGTCCGCGTCTCCGCGTAGCCGGGCGAGTCCCGCCCGCTCCATCAGGAC
>JACQEL010000551.1 GCA_016200595.1 Deltaproteobacteria bacterium | reverse complement strand
TCCTTCAACGTCAAAAGCGGACGTTGCGAGACATGTGCTGGCCAGGGTGAGATCAAGATGGAGATGAGCTTTCTCCCGGATGTCTACGTTGCCTGTGAGGTGTGTGGCGGCAAACGCTACAATGAGGAGACCTTGGAAGTGGCCTACAACGGCAAGAATATTGCCGATGTGCTCAGGATGACGATCGAAGAGGCAGCGACCTTCTTCCACGGCGTTCCCAAAGTTGCCGGCCCGCTGCGTCTGCTCACTGATATTGGCATGGGCTACATCACTCTGGGCCAGGCGAGCAACACCCTCTCGGGTGGTGAGGCGCAGCGAATCAAGCTGGCCTACGAACTGGCTAAAGAGTCGCGCGGCAAGACCCTCTATGTGCTTGATGAGCCGACTACCGGCTTACACTTCGCTGACATCGAAAAGCTGATTCGTACGCTGCACCGCTTAGTGGATAAAGGCAACACGGTAGTAACGATCGAGCACAACCTCGACATCATTAAAGAAGCGGACTATGTGATCGATTTGGGTCCTGAAGGGGGAGCCGGCGGCGGACACATTGTGGTGTGTGGCTCGCCTGCCGAATTGATCAAGAACGGCCGGAACTCGTACACTGCGCAGTGTCTGCGGGAGTACTTACAACAGTGATGGGCACTGAGGACTGGGTAAAGAAAGAGTGGCGCCCGAACCGTCCTTACTTCCTCAGGAAGGTAAAGAAAAGACCAATCAGTACGCCGATCTGCCCGATCCAGAAGACAAACATCCACTGGATGAGATTGGCTCGCAAGTCGTGCATTTCCGCTCGCAGCTTGTTCGTCTCTCCGAACAGTTCTACTCGCAGCCTACTTATCTCTCCGGCGAGTTCTACTCGCAGCTTACTCATCTCTTCGGCGAGTTCTACTCGCAGCCTACTTATCTCGTCGGAGAGCCTCCGTTCAAAACGTTCCTCCACGACTTCGATGACCGATTGTTTATTGTTCTCCCCGGCCTCGTTGATCAACGCCACCAGGGCGTCAGTTCCTTCCTCTCCCAACTTCTCGCGCAGCGGCCGGGGCACGGTGATGACTGCCATCCCTTGTTTCTCCTGGAGTGGGTTATAGCATACCTGTTTTTCGATTGCTCCACAGTCGAAAAGTATTTGACAACCGGCTCCTCGCCGCAGGATAATGCCGGTACTCAGGGGAAAGTGTAGGGAAGCAACAATGACCTTTGATGAGATCCTGGCGCAAGTGATTGCTCTCCTGCAGAAGGAGGGCCGGGTATCGTACCGGGCGTTGAAGATACGTTTCAACCTTGATGATGAGTATCTTGAAGGACTCAAAGACGAGATCATTGAAGCCAAACAGCTCGCCACTGATGAACGTGGCAAAGTCTTGGTCTGGACGGGCGGTATCCCAGTGTCCAGTGGTCAGTTGCCAGTTGCCAGTCCCCAGCCTCCAGCCCCTAGCGTCCAATCCCTAGACTTTGGACCCCGGACTTCGGACCCCGGACGCTGGACTCCCAAGCATCTGGCTGATCGTATTCGCGCCGAGCAGGCGGCGATGGAAGCACGCGCTCTTTCTGAGGGCGAGCGCAAAACCATCACCGTTCTCTTTGCGGATATTAAAGGGTCGATGAGTTTGATTGAAGGGCTCGATCCCGAAGAGGCGCGCTCACTCATCGATCCGACCCTCAAACTCATGATGGATGCCGTGCACCGCTACGATGGCTACGTCGCGCAATCTACCGGTGACGGCATCTTCGCCTTCTTTGGCGCTCCTATTGCCCACGAAGATCATGCCCACCGCGCCGTTTATGCCGCCCTGAGTATGCAGGAGGAAGCCAAACGCCGCGCTGAGCAACTGCAGCGCGAGAAAGGGGTCAATCTGCAAGTACGCGTGGGGCTCAACAGCGGCGAAATGGTGCTGCGCGCTATCCACAAAGACAATCTGCATGCCGAATACCTGCCCATTGGTCACTCGACCAGCTTAGCCGCCCGCATGGAAAGCTTGGCGGCACCGGGCTCGGTGGTCCTCAGCGAATATACTTACAAACTCACTGAGGGATATTTCGATTTTAAGTCACTCGGTGAAACCCGGGTCAAAGGAGTCAGCGAGCCCCTGCATGTCTACGAAGTGCTCGGGGTGAGTCCGTTGCGCACAAAACTCCAGGTGGCAGCCCGGCGTGGGCTTGCCCAGTTTGTCGGTCGGTGGACCGAACTGGTGCAGTTGCAAAGGGCGCTGACGCTGGCGAAGAGGGAACAAGGGCAGCTCGTCGGCGTGCTGGGCGAGCCTGGAGTCGGCAAATCCCGTCTCTTCCGTGAGTTCAAACTCCTCTCACAAAAAGACTGCTTGCTGCTGGAGACTTTTTCGTTTGCTCATAGTAAAGCCTATGCCTATCTGCCGCTCATCGAACTGCTGAAGGACTATTGCCAACTGACTCCCCAAGACAATGAGCAAAGGAGAACCGAGAAAATCACGAACAAGGTTCTGACCCTCGACCGTAGCTTAGAGGACACCTTGCCCTATCTGCTCTTTCTGCTCGGGTTGGCCGAGCCGTCGTCTCCCTTACAGCAAATGGACCCGCAAGTGCGGCGCAAGCGCACGTTAGAGGCGATTAAGCGGTTGCTGCTGCGCGAAAGTCTCAACCAACCTTTGATCCTCATCTTTGAGGATTTGCAGTGGTTAGATGAGGGAACCGAGACATTTCTGACCCTCTTCGACGAGAGCATTGTTTCGGCTCGGGTGCTCCTGCTGGTGAATTATCGGCCAGAGTATCAACACCACTGGGGGAACAAAACCTATTACACCCAACTGCGACTCGATCCGCTGAGGAGAGAAGATGCGCAGGACCTGCTCACCAGTCTTATCGGGCAAGACCCGAATGTTCGTCCCCTCCAGCAGTTCATCTTGAAAAAAACCGGAGGCAATCCCTTCTTCATCGAAGAGATCGTGCAAGAACTCGGAGCCCAGGGGATTCTGGTCCGCGACCCGAGTGGCGAAACCAGTTTCAAACTCGTTCCGACGGCTAACCTGGCCGAGCTGCGCATGCCCCCCACCGTTCAGGCAGTCTTGGCCGCGCGTATTGATCGGCTCCCCAGTGCAGAGAAAGAACTGCTGCAGACGCTCTCGGTGATTGGCAAAGAATTCTCCTTCAGTCTGCTGCGGCATGTCGTGAACCGACCAGAGGACGCTCTCCACTCACTCTTGTCTGAGTTGCAGGACGCAGAATTTATTTATGAGCGACCTGCCTTTCCGGAAGTCGAGTACCTCTTTAAGAATACCTTGACCCAGGAAGTTGCGTACAACTCGCTGCTGATGGAACGACGCAAAGTGCTCCATCAACACGCAGCCCAGGCGATTGAGGAACTGTTTCAAACGCACTTAGAGGATCACTATAGTGAATTGGCCCATCATTACAGTCGTAGCGGCAATATCGAGAAGGCAGTCGAGCATCTCTATTTGGCTGGACGTCAAGCGCTCCAGCGCTCAGCCAATACCGAAGCCATTGACCACCTGACGGTTGCCTTAGGGCTGCTGAAGACCGTGCCCGACTCTTCCGAACGGATCGCGCGAGAACTCTCTTTGCAAGTTGCGTTGGGGGTCTCGCTCCAATCCACGCGGGGCTCCACCTCAGCTGACGTCGAAAAAGTCTACGCTCGGGCGCGCGAGTTATGTCAGCAATTAGGTGACGCACCCCAACTCATCCCGGTGTTGGGCGGGCTCTGGACATTTTACTTGCTGCGCGGCGAGCTCGGGACCACGCACGAACTGTCCGAGCAAATTCTCGCCCTCGCGCACGAGATGGAGGCGCCAACACTTCTTTTACAAGCGCATCGCATGGCAGGAACCACCTTATTCTGGCGTGGAGAACTGGCCGCAGCCCAGGAGCACCTCGAAGAGGCGGTTGCTCTTTACGATCCTCAGTTGCATCGGTTCCATGCCTTTCTCTATTACGGCCTTGACCCTGAGGTGACCTGCCTCACCCTGAACGCTTGGGCGTTATGGTTACGAGGTTATGCGGATCAGTCAGCTACCTTGAGCCACAAAGTACTTGGTCTTGCCCAAGAGCTCGCTCACCCGCCCAGCCTGGCGTATGCCTTAAACTATATCGCTATCATCCACTGCTTCCGTGGTGAGCCTGAGATCGTGCAGCAGCAGGCAGAGACGCTGGTCGCGTTCTCTAACGAGCAAGGGTTGCCGTACTGGGCGACGCAAGGACCGATCCAGCAGGGTTGGGCGCTGGCTGAGCAGGGACAGAGCGAGCAGGGGATCGCTCTCATGCGTCACGGTCTGGCAGCCCGGCATACGACGGGGGCAAAGCTCGGGGCGACCTTGTATCTGGCTTGGCTGGCCGCAGCGCAAGCGAAAGCCGCGCAGGTCGATGACGGTCTGACTGTGCTGGCCGAGGCTATGACAACCCTGGTTGAAACAGGGGAACGTATCAATGAGGCAGAACTTTATCGGGGCAAGGGAGAGCTGATTATGAAATCTGAAAAAGTTCAAGGTTCAACGTTTAAGGTTCAAAGTTTAGAGGAAGAGGCCGAGGCATGTTTTCACAAGGCGATTGAGATTGCCCGCCGCCAAGGAGCGAAGTCGCTGGAATTGAGAGCGGTGATGAGTTTGGCCCGGTTGTGGCAGAAGCAGGGGAAAAAGAAGGAAGCTCACCAGATGCTCGCAGAAATCTATGGCTGGTTTACTGAAGGGTTTGATACGGCAGACCTCAAGGAAGCCAAGGCGCTGCTGGAAGAACTTGGTTAGTTTCGAAAGGAGGAAAACACTATGAAAGGTACAACAAAACTGCGACAGTTGTTACAACAACCCGGGATGCTAGTCGCGCCCGGCGCACACGATGTGATGACCGCGCGGATCGTCGAGGCTGAAGGGTTTGGCGCCGTCTATCTCGGCGGCTTTGCGGCTTCGGCCAGTATGCTCGGTATTCCCGATCATTCGTTGATTACCATGACCGAACTGTTGGCGCAGGCGCGCAATGTAGCCGCGGCGGTGAACATTCCCATTATGGCTGATATTGACGACGGTGGTGGGACGCCGTTGAGTGTTCGGCGCACCATCCGCCTGGCCGAACAGGCCGGTCTCGCCGGCGTACACGTCGAGGACCTCGTGCCTGGGAAACACTTCGTCGGCCACCGCGACCGGCTTTTTTCTAAAGAACAGGCAGTAGACAAAATCAAGGCCGCCGTCGATGCGCGCACCGATCAGGACTTCGTCCTCATCGCCCGCTCTGATGCTATTGGCGTGACCTCACTCGATGATGCCCTCGAACGGGCTCAGGCTTATGCCGAGGCGGGTGCCGATTTGCTCTTCCTGCCCTATCTCCGACCGAAGGATACCAAGAGAGCGGCAGATGCCTTGCCCAAGCCACTGTTCAACGTCGTCATCGATACCCCGAAAGATGAGTTGGAACGCGCCGGACTCAAGGTGGCGATCTACCCAGTGCAGTCGTTATTCGTTACTTACAAAGCCGTACGCGACATGGTCAAAGAGTTAAAAGCCAGCGGAACGATTGCCAACTTTGCCCAGCGCACTCCGGCGTGGGAGGAGTTCAATGAGTTCATTGGCGCCACAGAAGCCACACAACTGGCGGAAAAATATCGTATCGTGTAGCCTGCTGCTCTGCGCGAGTTTCATGCTACGCGTGTCCGCGCGCAGACGAAACAGCCAGTCAAAAGGAGGGAACTATGGCTCGGAGTCCGGCCGAACAACAGATGGAAACTGCCGCCCGTACGTATTTTGCGCGTGTGACCAAGGGTGATGTTGACGGTATCCTGTCTTTGTTTGCTGACGACGCACAACTGATCAATCCCATGACCGGGGAAGAAGGAATTAGGGGCAAAGCCGCTTTACGTGCGTTCTATGAGAATTTGGTCGGTAGCCTGGTCGATTACCACGCGGGTCCGACTGACATCATTATTGAGGGTAATAAGCTCGTCGCCCCTCTCCATCTGGAAGGCAAGACGAACGATGGCAAGCCGATCGCGATGAATAATCTGAATCTGTGGACTTTTGAGAACGGAAAGTTCAAAGTCTTGCGCATCTACATGGATACGTACCCGTATCGTCAGGCCCTGAGCCAAGCGTTGGGAAGCGGCACCAAGTAAGGCGCGGCGCAATCTGCGCTCGTCCTTCAGCTCTGGAGAGACGCCCCGGCGGGGCGTCTCGACAGCTTGTCGCAGGAGCACGACCTGAAAAAGGAGCGGAGCATGGGTAAATTGAGGAAGGGAAGATGGCTCGTCACTCTATGTGGAGCGTTGGCATTTCTTACGTTTAGTAGTGCTGTCCACGCTGAGGCGGCCAAGAAGAAAATTCGCTTCGGTATTCAGACCCCACCCGAGGTGGCCGACCCGGAAGACCTTATTAAACTGTGGCAAGAAGCCGAGTCGTGGGGCTACGATACGGCCTGGACCTTCGACCACTTCATCCCC
>JACQEL010000566.1 GCA_016200595.1 Deltaproteobacteria bacterium | reverse complement strand
ATACTTGCCGTGCTAATGCTGTTAATTGGGGGACACAGTCCCGCCACCTGGGTCCTCTGGGTGATGGGCCTTGTCACCGCCTGTCGCTATCTGCATGCGGCCGGGATGATCTTCAGTCCAACCTTGGCCCAACCCCATCCACTGAGATTTGTCGGAGCGCTCGGTACCTACCTCGGAGGCCTCGTACTGTGTTTCGTGGTCTTTCGGCTCATCTAGGAACAAGCGCGTATCGGCAATGCGGCGCTGGGAAAAGCTTGAGGGCGGAACACCTACGAGCGCCGTCCGGAAATGGTCAACCCAGAGATTACTGGCAATGCGAAACAGGTACGCCTTGGGGTTGTCGATCTTGTCACCCATTTCTCCGAGCTTGGCAAAGGCACGCAACAAGGTGTCCTGCACCAAGTCCTCTGCGTCCCACACTGCGCCGGTGAGCGCGCGGCAGTAGCGGTGCAGATCAGGACGCAGTGGTTCGGTGCGTTGCAGAAAGCGGTGCCAGGCCTGCTGGATCTCCTGGGTAAGATCTGGCGATAGCTCCATAGACTCCCCCTTTCCCACTAAAGGCTCAAGCGGCTTTTACCGTAAAGACGGAGTCTGGAGCAAAAAGGATACGCGCGACTGCTGCGCGGCGAACAAGAGAAGGCGAAAATCCTCAGGCTCGCCCTTCAGCACGCCCGGCAAGCTCCGGAAAGTACAGACGGACTTGCGCGAGCATCTCCTCGTCGGAGATCGAGGTTGTGCGTTCCTGCCGGTACTGCGTATCTACCCAGTCAGTGATCTTCTTGACGGCCTCTGACTTTTTCTCCACGCGCAGGGTAGACGGGATATTGAAATACGTGTTAATCCACCACGAGACGCCGGCAGTGCCGGAAGTCTTATCTACGGCGACTCGCGGCGGCCGGCCAAGAATCTTGCTGGTGTCGAAGATATTGTAAATCTCCTCGTCTTTGAGCAGCCCGTCAGCATGAATCCCCGCCCGCGTCACGTTGAAATCGCGACCAATGAAGGGGTAGTTGGCCGGAATGCGATAGCCGATCTCTTGTTCAAAGTAATTGGCAATCTCGGTGATGACCGAGGTATCCATGCCATTGGAGCTGCCTTTGAGCGCAATATAATCCATGACCAGCCCTTCCAGCGGTGGATTCCCGGTGCGCTCACCGTAACCCAGGAGCGTCCCATTGGCATACATGCAGCCATATAACCAGGCGGCCGAGGCATTGACCAACACTTTGTGAAAATCGTTGTGACCATGCCACCCCAAACACTCCGGCGGCACCCCACACTCACGGCGCAAGCCTTGAATCAGTTTAGGCACACTACGCGGCAGCGCGGCTCCTGGGAACGGCACGGCAAACCCCATGGTGTCACACACGCGGATCTTGATGGGAATACCGCTCTCCTCGCGTAGACGCATCAGCTCGGACACAAAGGGGACGACAAAGCCGTAGAAGTCCGCGCGCGTGGCATCCTCGAGATGGCAGCGAATCTTAATGCCGGCATCGAGCGCCGCTTTGACTACGCCGAGATAATCCTCATAGGCTTGACGCCGCGTCCGCTTGAGTTTGAGAAAAATGTGGTAGTCCGAGCATGAGGTGAGAATGCCCGTCTCCCTCAGCCCCATGTTTTTGACGAGCTGAAAATCCGACTTGACCGCACGGATCCAACCGGTCACTTCGGGGAACGGATACCCTAAGGCTAAACATTGGCTGACCGCTTCGCGATCGACGTCAGAATAGAGGAAAAACTCCGCCTGGCGGATCACACCGTTGGGGCCGCCGAGACGATGGAGCATTTTATACATGTCGACAATCTGCGGCACGGTGTATGGGGGACGCGCTTGCTGGCCATCGCGGAAGGTGGTGTCAGTGATATAAAATTCTGGGGCCGGATCCATTTCCTCCATGACACCGTCGAACACAATCTTGGGCACCTCATCGTAGGGAAAGATGTCGCGCAACAAATTCGGCTCAGGCACATCTTGTAGCTCGTAGCGATGCGCGTATCCGACCTCTTGTTCTAATCTGCGCTTATCGGAGTTCCATACTGCCATACGAATCCTCCTTACTTGGACCGAGATGGTGATGTGAGAGGGCTGCGGCTATCTTCGCGAACCACAGGTCTTGGTTCCGGCGCGGCTCGTGCCGATCTTATTGCTTTATATTGTTTTGTCAACATTGATTTATTAATCAATATATGAAATATTTTCTGCTCCTCCACTAATCCGCCAGGTGAGAGCAGAGGTATGGCCAAAGATCAGTATCTGACTGCGCAAGAAGCCACCGCCCAACTGGGAGTAAGTGCAGCTACGCTCTATGCTTACGTGAGTCGCGGCTTGATTCGCTCTGAGCCCACCGACGGGAAGAAGCGGGTGCGCCGTTATCACCGGGAAGACATCGCGCGGCTCAAAGAACGCAAGGAGTTGCGGCGCAATCCAGCCAAACTGGCCGAACAAGCCCTCCACTGGGGCGCGCCCGTACTGGAATCGTCGATTACGCTGATTGCCAATGGGCGGCTTTACTACCGGGGCCACGACGTGCTGGCGCTGGCCGCTACCCGCACGGTTGAGGAAGTAGCTGCCTTGCTCTGGCTGGGCGCCCTCGATGTAGACGTGACGACCCTGTTCGCGGCCGCCAATAGAAAACTTCCTCCGCGCTGTCTCGCGGTGCAGCAACATCTGTCTGACCTGTCTCCGACCGATTTGTTTCACGCCGTGTTACCGGTCGCCGCCGCCGAGGACGTAGCAGCCTACGATTTGCGGCCTGCCGCCGTAGCCCAGACTGGCGCTCGCATTCTTCAGTTATTGACGCTGGT
>JACQEL010000565.1 GCA_016200595.1 Deltaproteobacteria bacterium | reverse complement strand
GAGCGCCAGGTCAAGTTGACCTTCAGGTAACTTGGTATCTGTAGGGGTACAGAGAATCGGCTCGATATTGTGAAGGCCTGCTGCGTGTATGTTTTCTTTGAGGAGCGCTAGCATTTGCGACTGAATGTCAGTGGCCAGCACTCGTCCCTGCGGGCCAACCCGTTGGGCAAGGCGCACGCTGAAGTAGCCGGTGCCCGCGCCAATGTCGGCTACTGTACTACCTGGCGCGATTTTGAGGGCGTCGAGCACTTTCTCCGGTTGTTCGGTGGCCTCACGGTCCGGCCGTTCCAACCAGCCGGCTCCTTGGTAACTCATCGCCGGGGCGATGACACGCCCTTTGAAGGTTTTTGCAGCGCTGTCGTCAGAGGCAGAAGTTCCTAAGTTGGTGGCGAACAACAGGAGGAAGCTCGCTGTGAAAGAGAACAAGGCGGAGCGTGCACGTTGGCGCGCGAATCCTTGGACAGACTGAAACATACGAGGCTACGATAGCGACAAAAGAGCGCAGCGTCAAAAGAGCGCGATGGTCGGTAGTGGTGCAGTTTCGCCAGTCTCACGTCTGAGCCAAACCTGCCAGGTTTGTCATTCTGAGGCCGCAGGCCGAAGAATCTCAGGGCAAGTCCGGCGGTTGGCGAGATTCTTCGCCTGCGCTGCGCTTCGGCTGCTCATAAACAAAATTTTCCTTGTTTATTTTCGCTCGCATAGCGCGCCCGGCGCTATGGGGTACTCAGAATGACATCTCTGTTACTGTTCTTACAAATTGAACGACTACTCAGTGGTCCTTGCAAAACCCAGCAAAACCACATAGGCAAGGCCCATGCCGCAACGCCGTCTGTTCGTCAGTGATTCTTTCGCCGTCTTGCAGGATGCTTTTGTCACTGCCGTGCAGGCGCTCAAGACCGCTGACCCACTCGTGCCCCTCACGGTGCTCGCACCTGAAGATCTCCTGACTCTGCATCTAAACCGCGCGGTGGCCCGGGCGGGACGGGGGCACGTGGGGTTGCAAGTCTGCACGCTCCTCGACTTTGCGCGTGAAGTGGCTGAAGACACACTGCTGCAAGCAGGGTGGCGGCCGCTCTCCTCACTCACCGCCCAGCGCATGGTGAAAAAGCTTTTGCGTGAGGTCGAGCTGAGCAACTATTTTGCCCCGCTCGCAGTGCAGCCTGGATTTCCCCAGGCCCTCTTGTCTACGATCGCTGAGGTGAAACAGGCGGCAGTACAACCACAGCAGTTGCGGACTTTTCTTGACCAGGTCCGACAAGGAGAAATATCCCGTTCCAAGCTCGAGAGCTTGTCTACTCTTGATGAGCGCTATACGCGCTTTTTAGCCGAACAGAAGTTCTATGATAGCGAGGATTTGCTCGCCCATGCCACCGTGTTGCTCGAATCTTCTGCTCCAACCTCCCCGCTGTTCCTTTACGGATTTTATGACTTTACTCCCTTGCAGCGCCGCTTGATCGCCGCGGCGCTGAAGGAACGCGACAGCCTCGTGTTCTTCCCCTGGCGGACCGGGGGAACCTATGAGTATGCCACACCGGCGCTTACCTGGTTGAGGAGCTTGGGGCTCCAGTACACTCCACTGGCTGTGACAGCAGGACAAGACAATGCTCTGCTGCGGGTACAGAAACACGTGTTCGAAGACCGTCCTCCTCGCCTTTCTGCCGCCGCGGTGAAGTCTGATAGCTCGGTGATGCTGATCTCGGCTCCAACCGAGAGTCGCGAGGCACGAGAGATCGCCCGGGTGATCCTGGAATTGGTACAAGACTACGACCTGCGGTTTCACGAGATTGCCGTGCTGCTGCGTGACGCTGCAACCTATGGCCCACTCTTGAGTGAAACCTTGGCCGGCCTGGGAATTCCTTGCTTTCTCGCTAGTGGTCTGCCGCTCCTCCGCACGCAAGCTGGCCAGAGCCTGCACCTGCTCTGCCAGGTGTTGACTGGAGACTATACGCGGTCGCGCGTCATCGAGTTTCTTGGAGTTGCTGATCCACCTTTTGCGGCCCTCTTGGGCGAGCTGGCAGAGTACGCCCGTCCGGCGCAGTGGGAAGCTCTCTCGGTGGAGGCCGGGATTGTGCGAGGAGCAAAAGAGTGGCGTGAACGATTAGCGCGACTAGTAATAGATAGTGAGCAAAACCACCTGGACGAAACTCAGGCTGAAGACTCATACGTACTGCAGTCCTTGGTGAGGTTCATGCAGGGTTTTCTGGCGGCAAGTGCAAGCTTGCCCCGACTCAACACCTGGCAAGGCTGGGCTGAGCAGACGCGAGGATTGCTGCGGGCGTATGTTTCTCCCACTGTTCACGCCGCAGAGGTTGAGGAGGCCCTGACGCGTCTCGGACAACTTGACCTGCTTGGTGAGCTGATTCCTGCTGAAGAATGGACCAGGACTGTTGTGGCAGTCCTGGCGGCAACGACAGCGGAAGGAGGCGCATTCGCCAAAGAAGGAGTGTGTATCGGCGGGCTCAGTGCTACTTGCGGTGTACGATTTCGTGCGGTCATCGTGCCAGGGCTCGTCGAGGAAAATTTTCCCAAGGCCATACGTCAGGATCCGCTTCTGCTTGATACCGAACGTCAGTACCTGGCCGAGGTTCTAGGCTGCGACCTTTCACAGCGGCGTCGCCTGAGTGAGGCGGAGCGGCTCCGGTTCGCCCTGATGACTCAGAGCGCGGTTGAGCGACTAGTGCTGACCTTCCCGCGCCTCACCCAAGCCAGCGGTCATGCGCAGACACCCTCGTCCTACCTGCTGCATGTCATCGAAGCGCTCAGTGGTCAGACTGTATCTCCTACTGATTTGGAAGAGTGGTGTGTGCGAGTGCCGCTCGCGCCGCTCTATACCGGGTCGCCCAGCCAGGCGATCGATGCCATCGAGTTCCACCTTGCCTGTGTCGAGCAGACCTTGATGACAGGAGACCCGGCTCCTCTCGGTTACCTCCCTACGACTATGCCATTCTTTTCCCGCGCGCTGCATGCCACCCACCAGCGCTGGGATGTCCCCCAGTTCACCCCTTTTGATGGGATGATCGAAAACGAGTCGGCGAGGACTACGCTGCACCGCCACCTGTTTCCCCATGGTATGAGCCTCTCGGCCAGTGCGCTTGATGCCTATGCGCGTTGCCCATTTCGTTATTTTCTCAATACGGTGCTCAGTCTTACCCAGCAAGAAGACCCGGAGCAGGTGCTGACTCTTCACCCACGCGACCGCGGCACGTTATTGCACAACATTCTCGAAGATTTCTTCTCTCGCCTGCGCCGGACAGGTCGCTTGCCCGTGGCAGCGCAGGATCGAGCCGTTCTTCAGACCCTGCTCATGCAGGTCGCCGAAGCACACTTCCAGGCTTTTGCGCGCAGCAAAGCGACGGGCTTCACCCTCCTCTGGGAGTTGGAACAGGAACGCCTGCGTGAGCGGATCGCTCTCCTCCTGGAGCGAGAATATGAAACTGATAGTGATTTTCTTCCTACTGCCTTCGAGGCGCGTTTCGGTGCCGACGGGCTGAGCGAGCCTGAGGCCTTCTTTCCGCCGGCCCCAGTGCGGTTCAGGCTCGGGGCTGGAGAAGAGATCACTTTACAAGGACGGATCGATCGCATTGACGTGTGCGCCGACTCTCACCGTGCTCGGCTCTGTGACTATAAGACCGGGAAGCCTCTTCATGGGCGCTTCGCCGGAGGTACGGCCCTGCAATTGCCTCTCTACTTGTTTGCCGCGCGTACGTTGCGACCTGACCTGGAATGGGTTGCGGCGGAGTATATCTCCGTGAGTCAGGCGGGCAGCAAAGCAATCGCGTTATTTACTGCTGACACCTGGCCGGAGTCGTTGGAGACCCTGCGACAGGTGGTTTCGACTCTGGTGCGGGGAATCCGCGCGGGCTGTTTTTTTGCTCTGCCTGACTCCTGTTATCCCTGTCCATTTCCCCTCATTTGTGGAGGACAGAGCGAGGCTCGCGCCGCGCGTAAACAGAGCGACCCTCGTCTAGACCTGCTGCGTCGGGTGAGAACCATCCCATGAGCCAGCTCGCAGAAGTCGGTTCCCCGTTGTCTCTGTCCTTGTCTGAGGAAGAGGCTCGCCAGCGTGCTGCTACTGCACTCGGCACCACGTTTCTGGTTGAGGCGGGAGCTGGCACGGGCAAAACGAGCGTACTCTTACAGCGTTTGCTGGCTCTCGTGCGTAACGGCCACAGTCAGCTGGAGCGCCTTGCCGCGATTACGTTTACGGAAAAAGCTGCGGCAGAGTTGCGGGTACGGCTGCGTGCGGAAATCGGCGCCGCTTTAGCCGGTTCGTTGTCCGAGGGAGAGCGCCGTAATCTGCGTGAGGCCCGTAGCCAACTCGAGCGAGCACAGATTTCTACGGTACATGCCTGGTGTGCCGCGCTGCTGCGTGAGCGTGCGGTGGAAGCGCGCGTCGATCCGAATTTTACCGTGCTTGATGAATTTGGCGCTGACCTCTTGCGCGCCGAAACCTGGCGCGAGTGGTTAGCGGAGGAGATGGAACGGAGTCCGGATATTCTCAAGCAAGCGTTACGGGCAGGAGTGACCCTGACCCACTTGGAAACGCTGCGGGACTTTGTCCTTGAACACCGCGACTGCCTCTCGCTGTTACCGGTGCCGGTTGAACTGCGCTCGGTTGAGTTCCGCAGCGCGCTCAAGAGCGGTATAATCAGGCTCTCGGCTCTCGGCGCCTCCTGTAGCAATACCGCGGATCGCGCACTGGCGCAAATCAAGGCGCTCGGAAGCCAAGTGCCGGCCACAGAGAACGACGCCTTGTGGGAGCGTTTGCTGCTGCGTGCCCTGCCGTTAAGTACCAAGGTTGGAGCAAAGACCAACTGGAGACCGGCGGCAGCCCTCGAAGAGGTGCGCGCCTGGTTCGGTCGGCTCAGCGACGCTCATGCCCAGGTCCGGGCCGCGGCCTCGCATAATCTCAGTGTTGGCCTGGTGCGCTGGCTCGACGGCTACCTCGCGGCCTATCAGGAGAAAAAGCGGGAACGCAGCACGCTCGACTTCGTCGATCTGTTATTGTTCACCCGTGACCTGCTGAAGCACGATGTGACTGTGCGTCGTTACTACCAACGGAAATTTCACTTTCTGTTGGTTGATGAGTTTCAAGATACCGACCCGCTGCAGGCGGAGATCATTTTTTTCCTGGCTGAACGGGAGCCGCGGGCAACGGACTGGACGGCTGTGACGCTGCACCCAGGCAAATTGTTCCTGGTTGGCGACCCCCAGCAATCGATCTATCGCTTCCGTCGCGCGGATTTAGAGGTCTACGTCCAAGCGCGCACGGTCGTTGCCCGCCAGGGGGAAATTCTTTCGCTCACGGCGAATTTCCGTACCCTGGCACCAACGCTGGGATGGATCAACGAGACTTTTGTGCGCGAGTTTGGCCGTGTGGAGATGGAGCAACTGCCCTATCGTCCGCTGACGGCTGCACGTCAGCAAGACACACAGCAAGAGATCATTGTCTTGCCCGTACCGGAAGTCTCGGCTAAGGCCAGCCGCGAGGAACTGCGCCAGGCTGAGGCGCGAACTGTGGTCGCATTTCTCACGCACACCGCGGGGCGGGACGATCTGCCCGTGTGGGGAGGACAGACGGTCAATTACCGTGACATTGCCGTGCTCTTCCGTACCTATCAGGCGATGGAGGCCTATGAGGAAGCCTTACAGGATGCCGGCGTGCCCTATCGGGTGCTGGGAGGGCGGCGTTATGCCAGCCGTCCGGAGATTGAAGAATTACGCGCGCTGTTACGGGCGATTGACAGCCCGTCAGATGCGATTGCCGTAGTGGCGACTTTGCGCTCATCGGTGTTTGGTTTCAGCGATGAAGACCTCGCTCTGTTCGTCGCGGCGGAAGGCCGGTTCGATTATACACGGGCGCCGCTGCTTGCTCCGTTCCCCGCAGCCGCTTACTTCACGGCAGCTTTTGCCCTGCTGCGCGATTTGCATGCGCGGCGTGCTCAGGTCAGTCCGGCCGCGCTGCTGTCGGAAATCTTTACTCGTACTCACCTGCTGCCGATTTTTGCCTTACGGCCGCACGGGGTGCAACGTGTGGCGAACCTGCTGAAACTCGTTGATACAGCCCGAGTGTTAGCAGAGCAAGGGTTACAGACCTTGACCGCGCTCAACCGTTTTCTGGCGCAACAACACGAGGTGGCGGAAGAAGCGGAATCGCCGGTGATCGAAGACCATGACTCCGCGCTACGGTTATTGACCATTCATAAAGCTAAGGGGCTGGAGTTCCCGGTGGTGATTTTAGCCGATGCGGTCTATACCCAGCGCCAACTGAGCCGGACCGGGGTGATCGACCGCGTCGCCGGGAGTCTGGAGTTGCAAATTGGTCCGCGTACCTTGACATGTACTACCCAAGGGTGGCAGAAAGCGGAGGGGCAGGAGCAGGTACGGGATGCCGCGGAAGAGCGACGGCTGTGGTATGTAGCCGCCACTCGCGTGCGCGATCACCTGGTGATTCCCGTCATATCGTCTGCGCAAAGGAGCGTCAGGGGAGAGCAGTGGGTATTTGCCGACGAAAGCTTGAGCGCTGTTGTGGCTGAAGAGAAAGCGGCCGGCAGCCGGGTGTTCGTCTATCAGGGGCCAGTTCATCCGGTTGAGAGGCCTGCGCCGGCTTTGCCAGCCGCGGCGGCAATCACTTCCGTGAGTCCTGAGCCAGCGGCGCTCCGCGCCTACCAGGAGTGGGAGTCGCGACTGCAGGCTACGCTGACCCGAGGAAGAGAGAGAGGGACAATCAACGCAGTGACGGAGTTTTTCCCTGGTGATAGCAAAGTGAGCGGGTCTGCTGCCTGGCAAGCCGGCGTGCGTCTCGGCCGCGCCGTGCATGAGACCCTGAAACAGGCGGGTGACAGTACCCCTGTTCCTGCGCTAAGCAGATTCAGTAATCTCACCGAGCGAGAAAGAGTGCAGCACTTGATTAACACTGCTCTAGCTTCGTCAGTACTCAGGCGGGCCAAAACCGCCACTGAGTGTTTCTCTGCACTCCCGTTCGTGTTGCACGGTGAGGGCCGTTTGCTGGAGGGAATCCTCGATTTCGCCTTTATTGAGACGGGAGCCTGGGTTGTGGTCGAGGTGAAGATTGAGGCGGTTGCTGGGGCAGAAGCCGAAGAGCGCGCCTTGGTCTACCGGCCACAACTCTATGCGTCTGCCCTTGCGCTGGAGCAGCTCACTCACCGTCCAGTCAAGGAACTGCTCTGTCTTTTCCTCCATTCTGGTCAGGAGGTCGGGTGTCCGTGGGGTGAGGACGAGCGGAGGTCTGCGCAAACCTTGCTGCCGCAGGCAGCTCACTCTCTGCTAACCTCAGAGTAAAGCAATGAACATGCAGGCTGCTTCCTTTGCCGAGAAAGACTTCTATCTGGATGAGTTCCGCGGGAAGAGTCTCCTCTTCGCCTTGCGGGCGGCGGAGCTGAGTTCCGCGGCGGATAGAGATGAGGTGGGGGAAGTCTTGCGCACCTTGCTGCTCAACGACACGAAGGTGTTGTTACTCCTGGAGACGGCTGACTCGGTGAGCGAGCGGCACGTGGTAAAAGTATTAGGTAAATATCTGAGTAGCAAAGCCAAGCTTCCTGTGTCATCACCAACAGTCATGTCCACTGATGCTGGCGAAGACGAACTCTTGGAGCAAATCTGGACCGTATTGCGTACGGCCCCACTGTTTGTTGGCCTCTGGCCGGTCAATGCCAACGTTTCTCTGGTGGCGT
>JACQEL010000564.1 GCA_016200595.1 Deltaproteobacteria bacterium | reverse complement strand
GGAATAACGGGGGTGTATTCAGGTTTTGATGACATTAGTTTTCTCAGTCGTAGGCCGGGATAAGCCTGTCCTGAGCCCAGTCGAAGGGGCCGCAGGCCGTTCCCGGCGTGCTCGTCTCCGCCGGAAACGCTCCGCTTATTCCGGCCTACCTTCTGTCTCTCTTCATGCAAGTGCAAACCGCTGTAGTACAGTTCCTCAGGAATAACGGGGGGTGTTCAGGTTTTAATGACATTAGCCACCCGGTATGGTAAGAAAGCCTCCTTCTCTGCTATGGCACGAGGCAAGGAGAGGACCCGATGAAATTTGGCTATTTTACCCTTACTGACAACCCACCAGCGTACGGCACGGCACGACGCGACCCTAACCAGTTCTTGCGCGAAGTTCTCAAGGAGTGCCAGATTGCCGAGGAACTGGGATATTATTCAGCCTGGGTGCCCGAACACCATTTCGGGTTGTTTGGCTGTTTGCCTTCGCCAGCAGTCTTTCTTGCCCATCTCGCTGCACGCACTACCCGCATTAAGCTAGCACCGGCCACGGTCCTCCTGCCCTGTAACCATCCTTTGCGGGTGGCTGAAGAATTCGCTCTGCTCGATTTGCTGAGCGACGGACGGGCAATATTCTCAGCCGGTCGCGGGTACGATAAACGCGAATATGAGGCGTTCGCTATACCTTTCGAGGAAAGCCGTGAGCGCTTCGCCGAAGGACTGGACCTGCTCCGCATTGCCTGGACGAAAGAAGAATTCACTTACCACGGACGGTTCTACACACTTCCCGAACCCGTGACCTGCCTCCCCCGTCCTGTACAGAAGCCGTATCCGCCGATCTACGTGGCCTGTTTCAGTCGGCCCACTGTCGAAATGGCTGCCGAACAGGGCTTCCATACCATGTTTGCTCCTTTTGCCGCGGCGATGATGTTTGGCAGTGTTGGCGCGGCGGTCCAGACCTATCGCGAGTTATCTGCCAGTCACGGCCACCACGATGCCCGGGCCAAGTGCTCCTACTTCGTTAACGTTGTCGATAGCAAAGCTGGTGAACTTGAAACCAAAGAACGTCTGCGCCGTTATCTGCATGCCGTACTGCCGGCCTTTCCTGGGGACCGCGCGACTGCCCCACCTCATATCGCTTACTTTGCCGATATTGTGGCGCGTCTGCAAAACATGAAAGCCGAAGATTTTGGCGAGCGCAGTGTCGTCACCGGTGACCCTGAGACATGCATTGCCACGCTGAAAAAATGCGAAGCCGCTGGTATCGAAGAAGTGATCCTCTATTTCAATTTTGGTCACTTCAGTCACACGGACACGCTCAAATCAATGGAGCGATTCGCCCGTGAGGTCATGCCGTACTTTTAGTAAAACGTGAAAACTAAAACGTAAAGCGTAAAACGTAAATAGAAGCCAGAAACCCTTTTGATTACGTTTTACGTTTTATTCTTTATTCCCAGTACGTTCTTGGGTTACTGGCACTTAGGATTGCAGGCGGCCATCTTCTGGGACGAGTCTTGCTCGCACGACTCACTGGCGATGTAGGTAGTTTTAGTTTCCAGGCATTTGAGCACGTCGTTCATAGCAACTGTGAGACAGTTACGGTAGCAGAGGGGCGAATCGTTGCCGCCAGCCGCGTTGAGCTTATCGTTCATATACGTAGAAACCGCCCCGAACCGTGCCAGGACACTGGTGTCGCCTTTTTCCGCCGGCTTGGACGGCTTGTAATCTGCAGGATAACTGCCCTCTCCGTACACCCCGATCGCAGAGAATAAGGCTCCACTCATAAGGGCCGCTACTACCACTTCATGCATTCGCTTGCGGTAATTCATATCTGCCCCTCCTACGCTCCTCAATAGAGATGCGTCTCTCAATATCTTCCTCGGGAGAGTTGCGCAACTCCGACTGAGTGCTGACGGCTGACCACTTCTGTGGTAGAGGAGCAAATAAGAGGAGAGCGTTATGACTCAGGTGACCCGGGTCGCTTGTCCGCACGATTGCCGCGATTCCTGTCGGTGGCGGCGGTACGTTCTATGATTGTCGGGTCGAGGTTGAGCGGTGGGACGGGAAGAAAGTGAAGAATGAAGAGTGAAGCATGAAAAGTTACGAGATCCTCATTCTTCACTCTTCACTTTGCACTCTTAACTGTAAGGTCGAGCTATGCCACAGATGGAATCGATCAACGGCCTGCCGACAACGATGCTCCGCATCCGTATGAGCGCGCACGATGCGCATTATGGTGGCAATTTGGTTGATGGCGCCAAAATGCTGCAACTCTTCGGCGACGTAGGAACTGAGTTGAGCATCCGCCTCGATGGCGACGAAGGGCTCTTCCGCGCCTATGACAGTATAGAGTTCCTCGCGCCTGTCTATGCTGGTGACTTTATTGAAGCCCACGGCCGCATTGTCAGTGTGGGACGCACGTCGAGAAAACTGGAATTCGCGGCCTGGAAAGTCATTCGCCCGCGTCCGGATATTTCGGACTCGGCGGCCGACGTGCTAGCCGAACCGATTCTGGTATGCAAAGCCAGCGGCACGGGGGTAACACTGCTTGACAGACAACGGTACCAGAAAACCTAAGGGGAAGGAGACCAGCCTCACTCTCTCCTCTCTCTCCGTCTGAACAGGACACCCTCCCGACGAACTGGTGTCGATAACTCACAGGTTGAGCAGGTGGTTTAACTGAGCCGGGATCATGAAAGACGAACGAAAGACGAAAGCGCAACTCCTCGCCGAGTTGCAGGCGTTGCGGCAAAGCGAGGAACAGTATCGGCAGCTTTTTGAGAGCGCGAACGACGCGATCGTGATTTTCACGCTGCAAGGCATAGTCACCAGTGTCAACGGTGGACTAGAAGTCATGCTCGGGTGGTCGCGGGAAGAGTTGATCGGCCAGCACTATCGTAAGTTTGTCCCCCCAGCCTCAGTTGTGCTGGGAGAGGAACGGACGCGCCGCTTTTTGACCGGAGACCGCCTCCCCTCGATTTTTGCGGCAGAGATGATGCATAAGGATGGGAGTGTCGTACCGGTGGAAGCGCGGACCCGACCGATCCGCGACAACGAGGGGAAACCCGTTGCCATCCAGGGGATCTACCGTGATATCACCGCACGCAAACAGGCGGAGGAAGCGCTGCGGGAAAGTGAACAGCGCTACCGCGGCCTAGTTGAATCGCAGCAGGATTTGATCGTTCGGGTCGATCCCCAAGGCCGGTTTACCTTTGTCAACGACGCTTACGGCAAGAAATTTGCCAAGCAGCGTGAGGAACTGATCGGCAAGACCTTCATGCCTCTCGTCCATGAGGATGATTTGGCAGCTACCTTCGCAGTCATGAAAGGACTTGAAGTTCCCCCCTATCGGGTTTCGCTCGAACAGCGAGCACTCACAGCCGAAGGCTGGCGCTGGCTTGCCTGGGAAGATTATGCCATCCGTGACGAACACGGCCAGACGCTGGAAATCCAAGCCGTCGGCCGTGACATCACTGACCGCAAACAAGCGCAAGCAGAGAGGGAGAAACTCCAAGAGCAGCTCTTTCAAGCGCGGAAACTCGAAGCGCTCGGAACTCTGGCTGGTGGTGTCGCCCACGATTTCAACAATATTCTCTCGGCGATCATGGGCTTTACTGAACTGGCCACCGACGAGGTGCCAGAGGGCACCTTAGCCCGACGTAATCTGGAAGAGGTACTCAAGGCGAGCCGTCGTGCCAAAGCCCTCGTGCAACAGATCCTCACCTTCAGCCGCCCGAGTCAGCAAAAACACCAGTCTCCTCAGCCTCAGCTGATCGTCGAAGAAGTGCTCACGTTTTTGCGCGCGTCCCTACCCCCAACGATTGAACTTCGACAGCACCTCGACCAGACCGCCGGACCGGTAGCGATCAATGCCAGTCAGTTGCAGCAAGTACTGACGAACCTCTGCGCCAATGCCATCCAAGCCTTAGGCGAAAGAGGTGGGGTGATGGAGATACGGTTACAGCAAACGGACCTCGATGATCTTGCCCGTGCACGGGAAAACCTCAACCCGGGTCTTTATATGAAGCTCACTGTCAGAGATACAGGATGCGGTATGGCCCCCATGATCCAGGAGCGGATCTTCGAGCCCTTCTTTACCACGCGCCCGGTTGGCGAGGGCAATGGGTTAGGACTGGCGATCGTCCATGGCATCGTGACTGGTTGCGGTGGAGAAATCACGGTGGCGAGCGCGCCAGGAGAGGGTACGACCTTTGAGGTGTATCTACCCATAGGTGATAGTGAGGTTGCGGCAGCACCCGGTCTTCACCCCTCATCTCCTCCAGCGGAAGCACCTGGCGGAGACGAGAAAGGAGCGCTCAGTGACGCCACTCATTTTAGTCATTGATGATGAAGAACCGGTACGGGCCGTGTTACGCCAGATGTTGGAAAAGGAGGGCTACCAGGTAGAGGAAGCACCTGACGGGGCTGTCGGGATGAGTGTATTGCAAGACCACCCGATCGACCTGCTCATTACCGACCTGTTCATGCCTGAGAAAGAAGGGATCGAGACCATGCGAGAGGTGCGGAAGTCTTTTCCTCAGGTGAAGATCATTGCCATGTCGGGTGGGGGCCGCATGGGCAAACTTGATTTTCTCCCTATGGCCGAGAGCTTTGGCGCGCAGCGTACTCTCGCCAAGCCCTTTGAGCGTAAGGAATTGCTGGAAGCGGTGAGGGCTGTACTGGCACGGTGACGCGAAATTCTAACGAGGAAAGAAGTTGGAGGGCAAGGCGGAAATTGCCCTGGGCTGGTGAAAATTGGCGATATGGGTAGAGTTTTTCGCGTGCCGACTCTCGTGGCTTTTGTTCCTGGGACCGCAAGGGTCGAGCGGCTCTGCCGCTGCACGAGCGGCCGCCAGCAGGCAGAGCCTGCCACCCAGGGCGTACCCGGG
>JACQEL010000563.1 GCA_016200595.1 Deltaproteobacteria bacterium | reverse complement strand
TTCGCTTCGCGCAGAATGACAAAACCGTGATGCTCGCAGTTCTGTTAGGCATTCTTAATCGTCTTCGTCTAGGGTAATCGCACGGAGGCCTTTTGTAGGAGCCGCACCCCGCCTCTGACTGGAGGAGGGTTCTTGCCTTGCTGCTGGTTGGGGAGGACTCACCAGCTTGATTTCACCAAATTGCTTCTCAAACTCGTGGATGCTCCTTGCAAGAATTTGCATGAACGCCTTGGCATGCTGCAAAGACATCACGACTTTGGCACGCTCTTCTATGGTGGGCTTATTGTCTTCCTGCCCCGTCAGCTCACCAAAAGTTACCCACATGTCCCAGTTGGAAAACCCTAATTGGATGTTGTTCGTGTAGAAGTGGGTAAAGGTACTTACCCGCACTTTTTGTACTGGCGGTGTGGCTTCATCTGCCCTGCTTTCCTTTTGATTGTCCTGGCGTTCTTCTGACATTTGCGTCCTCCAGCCTATGGGCGCACGGTAGAAACAGCTGTTGCTCCCGTCGAGCCAGTCGGGAATGGACCTCGCCAACTAAAGCCGTAGAGGTCCGGTCTTCCTTGAGAAGTTCTGATTGAGATAGCGTGCGTAGGGGTATTTGCCGTAATGGCTGGTACGATGCTCTGTGCTTTTGCCCGCTCAGGCCGATGACCAGTCTCAAGAACCGTCTTATGTAGCGGAGTGACCCTTACCTGCAGAAACGTTCTCATGTCCTCCTCGAAGCTCGGCACCGAGAACGAGTCCGGACTGAAGTATTCCACCCATTCGATCATTTCACTGAAAGGCACGAATCGAACAGTCAGCCCGACATCAAAAGCAGAAGCTAAACGCCGTAAGGTTTCCAGATTCAGCTTCCCTTTCCCGGGGGTTTCGATTGCCGAAATGCGGGGCTGCGCCATGCCAGCTTTCTTCGCCAGTTGTCCCTGCGTCCAGCCGCGCTTTTCGCGGAGTGCTCGGATTTGAAATGCCAATTCAATGTTGATTTGCGAGCCAACAAAGGCGTCGCGATAGGCTTTGTCTTGCAGTTTGGTGACCATATTAGCTCTTGTGTTCACAGGTGCTTCCCTCTCCGCTTTGAAGAGATTTCATCCGCTGGGCCGCGGTGTCTAGCGCATTCGGCGGATTATACACTTGACTCTTATGCGTACAGCCAATCAGAAGCGTATACTCTCCCCTCCCAGGCCCATTGCAGCCAATCACCCGATACTGCACACGCTCCGTTAGCCAGCGAAGTTCTCCTAATCCTCTATACTTTTTCCCTTGTAACCGTTTGAAAGCAGGCTCTCTCCATTCCCTCGTGCGTTCCAAGATCTGCAGCAATCGATCAAAGTCTGCCTTCGCTTGCGGAGACAGGCCTTTGTACCAATCCCCAATTGGATTCCGCCCACTGCGGGACATGTAGTCCCGAAATCTCCAAACCACCGCCCACTCATATTAGAAATTTATTATACAATCAATAAATAACTCGTTATCGTATAATGAATTTATTATAGCTTGGAATGAAAAAGCCCGGCAAGCCCTGCCGATTCTATTGACAAGTTCGCTTGCGTCCGTGTACTTGCCAGGAGAATGCCATGCATTAAGAACCAACCGCTCGCCATCCGGTCGTACCATGTGCGGTCTTTCGGGGTTGCCTCGGACCGCACATTGTTTCAGTTCTGGAATCGAGCGAGTATACCCTCTTCGGCCGCCACGCTTGAGGAGACTGAGATAACCCTGGGGTGGAGAAAGGCAGCGTGCTCCGCATCACTCCCCGTTCCAGGAGGATCGTCAAGGTCCACGCACGATACGTGGGACCAGTGAAACCCAAGATCATCTTCGAGCCGCTGCCCGAGGACTAGTACATGTACGAGGCTGGTTATGACCCTCCACCCCATCCGTGCTCTTGACCATGTTCTTGCAGAATACAGTGACTATCTGCGGACCGAATTCCGTGCCAAGGACCCAGCACTCAAGGAAGCCCTTGAGCGCGAACTGGACCGACCACTGTTCTTAGCTCAGGAACCATTCTTCCAAGCGTACCGCCCTTTCAAACACGGGCAGCGCTGGCGGGAGCTGCCCATTGATCCCAAACTCGCCACAGTGATGGAGATGCGCGCCCGGGATGAGCATGCTTACCTCCACCAGTCAGAAGCGATTGCGCATCTGCTCGGACCACAGCGTTCGCCACTAGTCGTGACTACTGGTACGGGCAGCGGGAAAACCGAGGCGTTTCTTCTCCCTGTGATCCAAAACGCCTTTGAGGATGCCACGCGTTTCAAAAAGTCGGGACTCACAGCGATTCTCATCTACCCGATGAATGCGTTAGCGAACGATCAACTCCTACGCATTCAGGAGTACCTTCGGGAGGCAGGCTGGGCGGGAGCAGTCTCGGTAGAGAAATACGACCGCGGCACTACACAGGCCCAGCGTGAAGCCCTGCGGCGGAACCCACCACACATCCTGTTGACCAATTACCTGATGTTGGAGTAGCTCCTCGTCCGGCCAGCGGATCGGGAAAATATCTTTGCCAATCATCGCTGCCATTTCCTCGTGCTGGACGAGGTGCATACCTATCGGGGCACTCTGGGCAGTAACATTGCTTTGCTTGTGCGACGGTTACGCGCACATCTTGAACGCGCACGGCAGGACTGGCTACCCGATGTTGCTGAGGCTGAGCGCGCGTGGCGGTATCCAACGCTCCTTCCGATTGGCGCTTCCGCCACCATAAAAAGCGTGACCGAAGAAGGGCACAGCCGAGAGGAGGTCATCCTCCTGCGGGATGAATCCGTGCAAGAGTTCTTTGGCAAGCTGGCAGGCGTAGAGCGCCGCACAATCCGCGTGCTCGGTGAGGAACTCGAAGAGATTCATATTCCACCAGAAGCTGAATATCCTACAGCTCCGGCCACCGTGGGCTCTCTCGATCTCACGAACGCTGATGCTGTACGACAAGCTCTCTGTATGCTCAGCGGCCAACCTGCCACGACGCCGCTCGAACAAGCAGCCCGCCATTGCCGGCTACTTTGGGACCTCAACCGCTGGCTGATTCGCTCGCCCATGTCGCTGAGCCAACTCGCGACAGGGCTCAAGACTGAAGTACTGGCACGAAAAGGGGCGCAGGATGCTGAGCTTCACGCGGAGATAGAAGCTGCTCTCCTTGTCGGCGCGGCGCTTCCGGACGACACTCCTGGCGCGCTCCGGTTGCGCGCACATCGCCTCATTCGCGGTGGGTGGCAGTTCCATCGCTGTGTCAATCCGGCCTGCGGCAAGCTCTATCCTATGGGTGAGGAGCGTTGTGAGTGTGGACACGTCGCCGTTCCTCTCTATCTCTGCCGCAACTGCGGCGCCGATTACCTCCGCTTTGTCGGCGATCCAGATGAAGGACCACTACGCCCTAGCGCCGTAGCATCAGAAGGACCGGAGTGGATGCTTTACGAGCACGATCGTTTCGAAGCCGCTGGAGACGATGAAGTCGACGAGAATGACGAGGAAGGGGAACCAGAACGAAGGCGTGGTCGCAATCGGCAGCCCACGCAAATCCGGAACCGGCCCGTGTTACACGGCTCGTTCGATGTCGCTACGCTGTCGTTTAGCGCCAGTGAATCGGATTACCCTCTTCAGGTCACGCTTGCCCCAGCACGCACCCGTTGCTTGTGTTGC